>JANLQT010000508.1:0-4268 GCA_031368035.1 Rhodobacterales bacterium
GCCAAAGTCGAAAACATAATCCGCCTCGCGGATGGCATCCTCGTCATGTTCCACCACCAGCACGGTGTTGCCCGCATCGCGCAGGTTCTTCAGCGTGGTCAAGAGCCGGTCGTTGTCGCGCTGGTGCAGGCCGATGCTCGGCTCGTCCAGCACATACAAAACCCCGGTCAGGCCGGAGCCGATCTGTGAAGCGAGCCGGATGCGCTGCGATTCTCCGCCCGACAAAGTCCCGGCATTGCGGCTCATCGTCAGATAGTTCAGCCCGACATTCACAAGGAATCCAAGACGTTCGCGGATTTCCTTCAGGATCGCCTTGGCAATCTCGTTCTGCTGACCGGTCAGCGTAGCAGGCACCCCACCAATCCAGTCATGCGCCTCTTGAATGGACATCTGCACCACCTGCCCCGCATGCAGGCCGGCGATTTTCACCGCCAGGGCCTCGGGCCGCAGGCGGTAGCCATGGCAGGTGCCGCAGGGGCGGTTGTTCTGGAACCGCTCCATCTCCTCGCGGCTCCAGGCGCTGTCGGTTTCTTTGTAGCGGCGTTCAAGGTTGGGAATCACCCCTTCAAACACCCGCTTGACTTCGTAAACCCGCCCGCCTTCGTCATAGCGAAACTGGATTTCCTCGCCCTTGGAGCCGTGCAGGAACACATCCTTGACGATATCCGGCAGGTCTTTCCATTTCGCTTTCTTGTCAAAGCCATAGTGCTTGGCCATCGCCTCGATGGTCTGGGTGAAATATGGGCTTTTCGACTTGGCCCAAGGCCCGATCGCGCCTTGCAGCAGCGCCAGACCCTGATCCGGCACGATCAGCCGTTCGTCAAAGAACAACTCGACCCCCAGCCCGTCACAGGCCGGGCAGGCGCCGAAGGGTGCGTTGAAGCTGAACAACCGAGGCTCGATCTCGGCAATCGTAAACCCGCTGACCGGGCAGGCGAATTTCTCGGAATAGGTGGTGCGAACCCCGTCCCCCTCGGCCGGAGCTGTCTCGATCACCGCAATCCCGTCGGCAAGGTTCAGCGCGGTGCGGAAACTGTCGGCAAGCCGCGTCTCCAAGCCTTCCTTCACTACGATCCGGTCCACCACCACGTCGATGTCATGGCGCAGCTTCTTGTCCAAAGTCGGCGGCTCATCGAGGTCGTGAAACACCCCGTCCACCTTGATCCGCTGGAAACCCTGCTTGCGAAGGTCCAGAAATTCCTTGCGATATTCGCCCTTCCGGTCGCGGATCATCGGCGCCAGCAGATAGGCGCGGCTCCCCTCCTCCATCGCCATCACGGCATCGACCATGTCCTGCACCTGCATCGCGGTGATCGGCAGGCCGGTGGTGGGCGAATAGGGAATGCCGACCCGCGCGAACAGCAGGCGCAGGTAGTCGTAGATTTCCGTCACGGTCCCCACGGTGGACCGCGGGTTCTTCGAGGTGGTCTTCTGCTCGATCGAAATCGCTGGGGACAGGCCCGAGATGTGGTCCACATCCGGCTTGCCCATCATGTCAAGGAACTGCCGCGCATAGGCCGACAGGCTTTCGACATAGCGCCGTTGCCCCTCGGCATAGATCGTGTCGAACGCCAGCGAGGATTTCCCCGACCCCGACAGGCCGGTGATCACCACCAACTTGTCGCGCGGAATGTCCACGTTGATGTTCTTCAGATTATGCTCGCGCGCGCCGCGCACTTCGATGAACTTCTGTTCGGCCATGACCCACCTCTGAATCCGCACAAGATAGGGGGACTGCGCGCGGTTTCCAACCACAATTTGTGAACGGATAGTGAACATGGCGACAGAGCGCCGCAGAGAAAGGCGCAGAGTGAGAGGCAGAGTGAGAGGCAGGGCTTTACAAATTCAATTTATTGAATATATAAAGCGGCATAACGAAAGGTGCCCCCCATGTTCAACTTCCTGCGTCCCTCCCCCGCCCAACCCAAACCGTCCCTTTCCGATGTCATCGCCAAGGCGAAAGCCGGTGAGATCTTGCTGATCGACGTCCGCGAAAAGTCCGAGCTTCAATCCTCGGGCACCGCGCAAGGCGCCGCGCATATTCCGCTGGCGCTGATCGCGATGAAGGCCGACCCCAAAAGCCCCGATTTCGACAAGCGCTTCAAGGCCGGCAAGCCGGTGGCGGTGTTCTGCGCTTCGGGCGGGCGGTCAGGTCAGGCGGCGTCCACCCTGCAACGGCTTGGCTACGAGGCGATGAACCTCGGCGGCTTTGGCAACTGGGTGAACGCGGGCGGGCCAGTCGTCCGCGTCTGACCCGGCCCCAAGCAAAAAGGCCCGCCAGACGGCGGGCCTTTTTACAGTCAAAGCCAATGGCTTACTTCGCAGCCTTGCGGCGGCGCAGCGCGGCCAGGCCGCCAAGCCCGCCCAGAAGCAGCAGACCCGCCGCCGGCAGCGGCACCGCTGCGGTGGTGATCAGGATGTTGTCCAGAATCGGTCCACCATTGTCGCCCGGGGTATTGCCGCTGTCGGCAAAGCTGAGCAACTGGTTCGCCGCCGTCGCCGTGAAGCTGTAGGTCAGCGTCAGGAAGGTTCCAGACCCGCTGAGGGTCGGCGGACCGTACGAACCCGCCAGATCGCCGATGGCAAAGGACAACTCTTCATAGTTGCCCGAGTTGTTGTTGTAGCCGACATCAAAACTTAACGAATAGGACTCACCCACCGTCAGCCCGGTCACGGTGGTCGAGATCGCCCCCGCGGTGCTGGTCGAACCGTTCATGTCGATATAGGTGCCGGTGCCGTACCAAGGATAGTCCGGCGTGCCAATGATATCGACCGAGCCGCTGTCCGTGGTCCAACCCGAAGGCGTGCAGCTCAGGCAATGAGCGTTCGATTCGAAATCTTCGGTGTAAACCGTCGAAGCGCCCGCCGCCCCTACCGAACCAATTGCCAAAAAGGCAGCAGAAATCATCATGTTGCGCATTCACGCACCTCCATACCAAAAACGCCCTTGCCAGCAATCTAGGCAAAGTTGTGTCCGATCACAAGAGGGTGAGGCGATTTGACGGAAGATCTTACGATCCCGGCGACAAACCTTCAAAGACGGTCTGCATTGTGGCGGCCTAAGCACCAATCCGCCGCCGCGCCTGCCAGGCAACAATTGCGAGTCCCGCGCCTGAAAAGCCAAAGACGAACAGCGCCAGCCCCGTGCCCCCGGCTTGCAGCATCAGCAGTGCCAGCAGCGGCGTGCCGGTGACCGTGCCCAGATTGCCCATCTGCGCAATGGCCCCGGCCGCCCGCGCCCGGTCCTCGCCACTGTCATTCAGTTGCGGGATCGAGGCGAAGCTGGCCCCCTGCACCAGCCCCAGCCCCGCGCCAATGCCCAAAGCCGCGGCAAACTCCAGCGCGCCCTGCCCCCAGACCGCCCACAGCATCAAGGCCGCCACCAGCGCCACCGCAAAGCCGCCCTGCACCAGCCGCACCGCCGGAACGCGGCCAAGCAGCCAGACCCCAAAGCTCAGGCTGACGCCAATGGACACCAGCGGCATCGCCACCCCCGCCAGAGGCCCCCAACCTGTGTCCATCGCGCCGGGCAACAGCGTCAGCACCGCGACATAGGTGATCGTATAGCAGACAAACCCCGTCGCCGGCGCCGCGATGAAGGGCGAGGCATAGATCGCCAGATGCTCGGCCAGCAGGCCCTTGCGCGGGCCGGTCCGGGCCTCGGCTGCGTCCTTGGGCATCAGCCCCGCCAGCACAGCCGCGAACACCAGCATCCAGACCGCGTGCAGCCGGAACAGCAGCGTCACCCCGCCCGCATCCAGAATGCCCGGCCCGATCCAGGCGAGCACCGCAAAGGTCAGCCCGAAGAACGACGACCACAGCGTCATCGCCGCGCCCTGCCGGGCCTTGCCCGCCACCGCCGCAATCACCGTCGGCCCCACCACCACGATGGCCAGATGCGAGCCGCCCTCGACGATGCGAGAGGCCATCATCACCGGATAGGACGGCAGCAGGCTTTGCAGCAGACTGACCGCCGCACCAACCCCCAGCGCCGTGACCATGGCACGCCGCGCCCCGATCCGCGCCACCAGCAGACCGGCGGTGGTGCCGAACACCAGTCCCACCAGCCCGACGATGGACACCATCAGCCCGATCCAGACCTCGGGCCAGTCGGCATAGACCTGCCCAAGGTCCGCATAAGCCACAGATATCTTGCCGAACTGCGCCGCAGCCCCAAGCCCGGCACACCTAAGCGCAAATATGGTCAGGAAACTGCGCATTCCACCCCTTTCATTGAAGGCACAAATACTTCCGGGGGGTCCGGGGGG
>JANLQT010000509.1:0-4601 GCA_031368035.1 Rhodobacterales bacterium
CGCCGGGCTGATAGATGCCGTCGGCAAACATGACTTTCTTGTAGGCGGCGATCTGCGATTCGACTTCGCCCAGCATCACAATGCGCACTCCAGGACTAAGTACGTCGCCGTCATTGGGCCCGTATGTGGGCATCTCCGCCCAGGCCGGAGTCGACACAGTCAGCAGCGGGGTCACCGCTGCCGATACCAATCCGATTGAACCAAGAGAAAGGGCAGACCTGCGATTAACATTAATCATTCATTCCTCCCTGAGTTTTGATTGACGTAGAAAGAGTGAAAACCATGCGCTCATTTTGCAAAAAAATCAAGGAGACCGGCCGCTGGGCCGCCGCTGCAACCGATGCGCCAACACCTTCATGCCCACAATCGTCATCGCGACAATCGCCGACTTCGGGACAGGAGCACAGCGTCAAAGGCTTGGTCTGCGCGTCCTGGACCGGGCAAAATGCCTGGTCTCGCCGAGGCACCGAAGGCCGACTTGCCCCGCCGGAGGCTGCCACAACCCGGGACAGATCCTAACGCTTCGTGAATTTTGAATCGCAACTCCTTGATTCCATTGGCCCGGATTTTTGTCCACGCGTGGACAAACTTCGCGCCCCAGAATCCCCTTGCACCTTTTCCCGGTCCCCTCTATCTGGCCCCCTCTGAATACCCTGCACGGCGGGCCAACGTGGCATGCCTCCCGTGCTTACACCGATGGAGATCGAAATGCCCAAGATGAAGACCAAATCCGCTGCGAAAAAGCGGTTCTCCTTCACGGCCAACGGCCATGTGAAGGCCGGTGTGGCCGGCAAGCGCCACGGCATGATCAAGCGTACGACGAAATTCACGCGCCAGTCGACCGGGACGATGATCCTGTGCGCCTCGGACGAGAAGATCGTCAAGAAGTACATGCCCTATAACCGGTAAGGAGAGCCAGAAATGTCCCGTGTCAAATCCGGCGTCGTCACGCACGCCCGCCACCGCAAGGTGATCGCCAAGGCGGCCGGCTATTACGCCGCCCGCTCCACCAACTTCAAGACCGCCACGCAGGCGGTCGACAAGGCCCAGCAATACGCCACGCGCGACCGCAAGGCCCGCAAGCGCCAGTTCCGCGCGCTGTGGATCGCCCGGATCAACGCCGCCGTGCGGCTGTATGACCCGGCCTTCACCTATTCGCGCCTGATCGACGGCCTGTCCAAGGCCGGCATCTCGGTGGACCGCAAGGTGCTCGCCGAGCTTGCCGTGCACGAGCCCGAGGCGTTCAACGCCATCGCCGCCCAAGCCAAGGCCGCCCTGCCCGCCGCGTGATCGGCGTATCCCGGTAGGATTGGCATTCATGCCCATCGCCCTTAGAGGCCCCGCCCCACCCGGCGGGGCTTTTCATTTGCGCCTCTCAATTGCCGCTTAGATTTCCACAAATCTCCCAAATCCCGCCCCATTGGCCCGCTTGAAGTGTTGGCAGAGGTTCAGGAGATTTCCGCGATGACCCATATTCCCCGCCGCCTGCCCGCCCCCCTGCCGATGGAGCATGGCCTCCTGGACTGGACTCGCGCTCAAAGTCCCGCGATGTGGCACGAAATGGCCTGCGGCGTGGATTTCGCCGATGCCCAAGCCACGATTGACCTGCTGCTCGCCGCACAATGGATCACCCGGCAGGAACGCTGTTGCCGCGCCACCGCGCTGCTGCTGCTGGCCCGGATGGTCCAAGCGGGCCTGCACCAGGACGCCCCGGCGCAACTCGCGCCCGAGGCTGCGCGGGTGATGACCCAGCACCTGCATCGCCGCCTGTCCGAAGGCCGCTTCCCCGAGGCGCGCTACCTTCTGACCCTCGCACAGCAGGAGCTGGTCGAAGACTTGTTCGGCCCCGAAGGTGCAATGCCCCTGCCGGGCACCGCAAGAGCAAGCGGCACCAGCCTGCCGCGTCCGCCCTACGCCTTCCTCGGCTGGCGTCCGGTGATGGCGCTTCCCGCGCTCAGCCTCGCGGCCTAAGCACCCGCACGGCGTCGTCGCGGTGCCGGGCCGCGATGCGGAACGCAAACATCGCCAGCGCCCCCACGCCCGCCGTCACCAGCGCCGCTGCCAGCGCCGGATCGCCGCCAAGACCCACGGCGACGGTGCACAGCGCCGCCACCACCATCTGCGTGAAGCCGTACAGACCCGACGCCGCACCAGCATGATCCGGGCGGATGCTTAGCGCCTCGGTCGTGGCAATCGGGCTTGTGACCCCGGTTGCCAGGCAAAACACAAACACCGGCGCCATGAAGATCGCCGCCGTCAGCGGCACGAACAGCACCGCGCCCAGCAGCGCCAGCCCCGCCCCCAACGTGACCCAGTTCGCCAAAGCCAGCATCCGCCGCAGCGGCACCCGCCCCGCCGTCACCTTGATCAGAAAATTTCCCAGCGCCACCGCCAGCACCACCAGCGCCAGCCAGGGCCCGACCTCATGCGCCGGACGGTGCAGATTGGTCTCGAAAATGAAAGGTGCAGCGGTGATGACCCCGTACATCGAGGTCGTGGCGCAAGCCCCGCCCAGCACCAGCCAGCGAAACTGCGGCAATTTCAGCAACACCGTCATCCCTTCCAGCACGCGGGTCGGCTTGTCGGCGCGCACCCGCGTCTCGGGTATCACCAGGACAACACTGGCCAGGTTCAGCAGACCGATGCCCGCCAGAACCAGAAAAATCGCGCGCCAGCCGAAGAACTGGGTGACATAGCCGCCTGCCAATGGCGCCAGCGAGGGACCGACGACCATGATCATCGTCAACAGGGCAAGTCGGCTGGCAATGTCCTCTGTGGCCGATGTATCGCGCAGGATCGCCCGCCCCAGCACCAGCCCGGCGCAGCCGCCCAAGGCCTGCATCAGCCGCGCTCCGACCAGCAGCCCCAGCCCCGGCGCGTAATAACAGGCGATCCCCGCCAGCACATAAAGGCTCAACGCCGCCATCAGAACCGGCCTGCGGCCCAGACGGTCGCTGAGCGGGCCGTAGACCAACTGCCCCACCGCCATGCCAAGGATATAGACGCTGATCGTCAGTTGCATCGCCGCAGCCGACACGCCCAGATCCTGACTGGCGCTGGGCAGGGCGGGCACGAAGATGTGCATCGCCAGCGACCCGGTCAGCGTCAAGGCACCCAGCGCCCAGATTGGCACCCACAGCTGGCTGCCCGGTTCGGGCATCTTCGGGTCCGTCATGGCACGCAGATTTCGTCGCCGGTCTGTGGAAGCCGGGACAACATCGTCTCCAGCACCTGGGCTGTGGTTTCCAGCTCCATGGGCGAAATCCCCTCGACCGCGCCGTCCAGCACGCGCAGCGCCGCATCCATGGCCGCCTGCACAACCGGCTGCGCCGCCGGGGTCAGCACGATCTTCTTGGCCCGTCGATCGTCGGGGTCATCCTCGCGCAGGACCAGACCCTGCTGTTCCAGTGTGTCGATCAACCGGACCATCGACGACCGGTCCAGCCCCAGAACGTCGGCCAATTCTCCCTGCCGCACCGAGCCCACCCGGTTCAGATACAACAACGGCAACCATGTCGCATCGGTCAGCCCCAGGGGCGCCATGCGCAAATTCACCGCGCGTCGCCAGTTTCGCGACACTTGCTGAATCAGCCGGCCAATGCGCTCGCGTGACCCGTCCGTCATCATGGCAACCTCATGTGTTGGCATTGCAACAAGTGATAGTCATCGTGGCAGCGCCCTGACAAGCGCTTTGCCGATGTTCCCGCTTGCGGCCTTGCCCTTGCATCGGACCCGGTCTGCCGCTAGCACCTGTCCCGCAGCAGCGGAGGCCGGGATGCACGGGCTAGACAGTTTGAAGGCCAAGTATCTGACCGCCCTTGCCGGGGCGAAGGACGAGGCTGCGCTGGAGGAAGTCCGGCTGGCGGCCCTTGGCAAGAAGGGCGAGATTTCCGCCCTGATGGCGACGCTTGGCAAAATGGAGCCCGACGCGCGCAAGGCCGCCGGGGCCGAGTTGAACGCCCTGAAGGACGAGATCGACGCTGCCTTGCGCGCCAAGAAGGCGGCGCTGGGCGATGCCGCGCTGGACGAACGTCTGCGCTCCGAATGGCTGGATGTGACCCTGCCGGGCCGCCCGCGCCGGATGGGCACGATCCATCCGGTGTCCCAGGTCATGGACGAGTTGACCGCGATCTTCGCAGACATGGGCTTTGCCGTGGCGGAAGGTCCGCAGGTCGAGAGCGACTGGTACAACTTCGACGCGCTGAACATCCCGCCCGAGCATCCCGCCCGGCAAGAGCATGACACGTTCTTCATGGCGCGGGCGGAGGGGGACAACCGCCCACCGCATGTCCTGCGGACGCATACGAGCCCCGTGCAGATCCGCACCATGGCCGCGCAAGGCGCCCCGATCCGGGTGATCGCTCCGGGCCGGGTTTACCGGATGGACATGGACCAGACCCATGCGCCGATGTTCCATCAGGTCGAAGGGCTGGCCATCGACCGCGACATTTCAATGGCGAACCTGAAATGGACGCTGGAGGAGTTCTGCCGCGCGTTCTTTGAAGTGCCGAGCGTGGAGCTGCGCTTCCGCGCCTCGCATTTCCCCTTCACCGAACCGTCGGCCGAGGTCGATATCCGCTGTTCCTGGGAAGGTGGCCAAT
>JANLQT010000598.1:0-5468 GCA_031368035.1 Rhodobacterales bacterium
GCTGCTGCTGGCCGATCTTGCCGCCTCCACCGCGCTGGTGGCGGCGATCTATCCGGCCTTCAGCTATGCCGATGTGCCGACACGCTTCGTCCCGCAAGCCGAGGCTGCGGGTTTCAGGGCGCGGGTGGGTGCGCTTAAAGAGGAGAACTGGCGGCTGGTCGAAGCCGAGGCCACCCGGCGCGGCGGGCCGTGGTTTCTGGGTGCGCGGATGACCGCGCTCGATATCTACATCAAGGTCATGGTCCACTGGACCCCGCGCGAGGACTGGTTCCGGGCCGAAGCGCCGCACCTCACTGCCATCGCCGCGCGTGCGACGGCGTTGCCCGCCTTCGCCCCGGTGATGCAGCGAAACTTCGGGTGAGCGGTGCCGACGATGATTTCACCGGCGCAAAGCTGCTTCTGGTCCAGGATCGCCAGGTTCTGACCTATCTGCGAGATGACAAACCCGGTCTGCCCTGGGCCGGGAAATGGGACTTGCCGGGCGGCGGGCGTGAAGTGGGCGAAACCCCGGAAGCCTGCGTTCTGCGCGAGTTGCACGAGGAATTCGGCCTGCACCTGCCCCCGCGCCGCCTGCTTTGGGCGCGCGCCTTTCCCTCGATCATGGATGCCGCCCGAACCGGCTGGTTCTTCGCCGGGCGACTGAAGCCCGCCGAGATTGCCGCGATCTGCTTTGGCGATGAAGGCCAGTTTTGGCGGATGATGTCACTCGACGATTGGCTGGACCATCCGGATGCCGTGACCCCGTTGCAGACCAACAGCCGGACCGCCTTGCAGGATCTCGGCTGGCTTTGACCCCGCATTTCACCGAAGCCACAAATATCCCGGGGTGAGCGCAGCGAGGGGCAGAGCCCCTATTCCGCTGCCAGCGGCAAGGCGGTGCGGCCCATCGCGGCAAGTTCGGCCACTACCGGCACCAGTCTGGCACGGAAATCGGCAAAGTCGGGCCGCGGTTCTATCCGCGCTTCATCCATGTACAGCGCCCGGTCGATTTCGACCTGCACCACGTGATGACCGGACGACGGGCGGCCATAGGCCTGCGCGATATAGGCGCCGGCAAAGGGCGAATTGCGGCTGGTGCGAAAGCCGGCGGACCGGAACGCGGCTTCCACCTGGTCAATGATCCCGGGTGCGGCGGCGGCGCCATAGCGGTCGCCGAGAACCACATCGGGGCGGGGCTGGCCGGGGCGGGCGTGGGCCTCGATGGCCTCATGCGGCATCGAATGGCAGTCGATCAGGATCGCCTCGCCAAAGCTGGCATGGGTTTCGGCCATCAAACGCCGCAGCGCGCCATGGAACGGCTGCCAGATCTCGGTGACCCGGCACTCGGCCTCTTGCCGGCTCAGCTTGCCGCGATAAATCGCCCGCCCGCCCGCGACCACGCGGGGGATCACCCCAAGGCCCGACGACACGCGCGGATTGTGCGCCAGACGTGGTGCGCCTTCGATCAGGGCGGGGTCAAATTCATCCGGCGCGCGGTTCAGGTCCACAAAGGCGCGGGGCAGGCGGGCGGCCAGCAAGGGCGCGCCGAACTGGACAGCAGAGGCGAAAAGCTCGTCCACGAACGCGTCTTCCGACGAGCGAAGCTGGGCCGCGCCCAGCACCGAAGCGGCGATGAACGCGTCGGGATATTCGCGCCCGGAATGCGGGGACGAGAAGACCACGGCGGTCTCTTGCCGGTCGGGTCTGGTCAGGCGATAGGCGCGGGAAGCGGTCATGGTCTCTCCTGAGACTCACAGGTATGGAACAGGCGCGGCTTTGGTAGAAACAACCTACTGGGCTTTTTCACGGTCCTGCAAGAAACCTTCTGCCAGCCCGCGATGAGGTTTACGCAAGGCGCGTGCATCTGGATGCCGGTGCCGGATTTTCTTGAAGCCAAAACCCCTTGCAGGAGCGGCTGAGTCGCCGTATAGACCCCGCCACTGACGCGGCTTCCCCGCGTCCCTTTTGTTTCAAGGGGCCAGGGGATGCAGCAAAGGTAAGGGCGGTTAGCTCAGCGGTAGAGCACTACCTTGACACGGTAGGGGTCACAAGTTCGATCCTTGTACCGCCCACCATTCGTCGCTTTCGGGGTTCCCGCGTTGGGAGTCTGGGGGGCATGGGTTTTCAATGGCGCGTGATGCGCCGCGAAGGAAAAGGAGACGACCATGAAGGTTGCCAACTCGCTCCGCTCGCTGAAGACGCGTCACCGCGATTGCCAGGTCGTGCGCCGTAAGGGCCGCGTCTATGTGATCAACAAGACGCAAAAACGCTACAAGGCCCGTCAGGGTTGAGAAGCGTGTCAGACGAGCGCTAAAGGGCCGCCCTGGGAAACCTTGGCGGTCTTTTTGTTTGTCTGAGGGTGTGCAATCTTGGATGTTGCACGCGTGCAACCTTGTTCAAGCCGTTGATATAAAACAGTTCCGCAAATTCTGTTAGGAATCCATTTACCAAGATTCGGAGATGTTGCACACATCACGCGTCACCTCGAAGGGTCTGCCCATGCATCCCAATCCCGCCTTTCGCAAAACCTCTGATGCCGAGGCTTTGGCCTTCGCCCGGGCGCGCGGCTTTGGCACCCTGTCGGTCAACGGCCTCGCTGGCCCGCTGATGGCGCATGTGCCGCTGCTGCTGGCGCCGGACGCGCACCACGGGCTGATCCACCTCGCCCGGTCCAACGCGATCGCTTTGGCGGGCCTGCCCGCCCCGGCGGTGTTCGCGGTGATGGGGCCGGATGCCTATGTCTCGCCGGACTGGTATGGCGCGCCGGATCAGGTGCCAACCTGGAACTACATCGCGGTGCATCTGCGCGGCGTGCTGGAGCCGTTGCCTGCGGATACTTTGCGGGACATGGTCGATGCCCTGTCCGCGACTCACGAATCCCGGCTTGCCCCCAAGACGCCGTGGACCTCGGCCAAGATGTCCCCCGGCGCGATGGAGCGGATGATGCGGATGATCCTGCCGTTCCGGCTGGTGATCGAAGAGGTCGCCTCGACCTTCAAGCTGGGGCAGAACAAGCCGCCGGAGCAGCGGGCGGGGGTGGTTGCCGCGCTGGGTGCGCGGTCGGAGATCGGGCGTAGGATGCGGGAATTGCCGTAGGATGGGTGATTCACCCATCATTTAGCCAACGGTCGGGATATGATGGGTGAATCACCCATCCTACGGGGACATCATGAAACTTTATCACTCCACCACTTCGCCGTTTGTTCGCAAGATCAACGTGCTGCTTGCCGAATCCGGGCTGGCATCGCGTGTCACTCTTGAACCCGTCTCTGGCAATCCGCTGAATCCGGGCACGCTGCCGGTGCACGACAATCCGCTTGGCAAGGTTCCGGCCCTGGTGCTGGACGATGGCCGTGTCCTGTATGACAGCCGGGTGATCTGCCGCTATCTCGACACGCTTGCCGGGGGCAGGTTTTATCCCCAAGGCGAGGCGCTGTGGGACGTGCTGGTGCTGGAAGCCCTGGCCGACGGCATGATGGATGCCGGGGTGCTGATGGCCTATGAGGTGCGGGTGCGTCCCGAGGCCAGCAGATCGCCTGAGTGGATAGACGCGCAATGGGCCAAGATCGCCCGCGCGCTGGACGCTTTGGAGGCGCAGAGCCTGGGTCTGCTGAACGGCCCTTTGACCATGGGCCAGATCGCGGTGGGCGCGGCACTGGGGTATCTGGACCTGCGGCAGGCGGCGCGCGACTGGCGCCACGGGCACCCGGGCCTTGCGGCCTGGGAGGCAGGATTCGCGGCGCGTCCCGCCATGGCGGCGACCCGGCCGCAGGTCTGAGGCCGGAAGCCCCCGTCCAAAGTCCTTCAAACCCCATGCGGGGCGAAGGATTTGGGCGCGGCGGGGCACGGTTCAAGAGCGGCCCGCCGAAAAAGCCCGAATATGCTGCCCCTGTGCGCCTTTGTCCGCTGGACTGCCCTTCAATCCTTGTCTAAAACCCGCGCGGCAAGGCTGCGGACACCGTGGCCCAGAAGGTCATATCGGGCCGCACCATCCAGCGGCCCCGGAAGGGAGAGGTTCTCGTGTCCCACGCAGACGAAGCGAACGGCACCCGCAGGGATTTCCTGTATTATGCGACGGCAGGTGCCGGCGCGGTCGCCACGGGGGCGGCAGTCTGGCCGCTGGTCAACCAGATGAACCCCTCGGCCGATACGTTGGCTCTGGCCTCGATTCTGGTCGATATCAGCTCGGTCGAGGTTGGCACGCAGCTTAAGGTCAAATGGCGCGGCAAGCCGGTGTTCATCAGCCGCCGCAGCGCAGAAGAGATCAAGTCGGCGCGCGATGTGCAGCTGGCCGATCTGGTCGATCAGGGCTCGGAAAACCGCAACAAGCCGGGAACCGATGCCAGCGACGCAAACCGCACGCTGGACGAGGCGGGCGAATGGCTGGTGATGATCGGGGTCTGCACCCATCTGGGCTGCATCCCGCTGGACCACCAGGGCGATTTCGGCGGCTGGTTCTGCCCGTGCCACGGCTCGGTTTACGATACGTCAGGCCGCATCCGGCGCGGACCTGCACCGCGCAATCTGGAAGTGCCGATCTCGGCGTTCCAGGACGAAAAGACGATCAAGCTGGGCTGAGGGGACAAAGAGATGGCCGGAATTCCGCACGACCATTACGAGCCGAAGACCGGCTTCGAAAAGTGGCTGCACGCGCGTCTGCCCGTGGTCAGCCTGCTGTATGATGCGCTGATGATCCCCACGCCCAAGAACCTGAACTGGATGTGGATCTGGGGCATCGTGCTGGCGTTCTGCCTGGTGTTGCAGATCGTCACCGGCGTCGTGCTGGCCATGCATTACACGCCGCATGTCAGCCTCGCCTTCGCGTCGGTCGAGCATATCATGCGCGACGTGAACGGCGGCTATATGCTGCGCTATCTGCACGCGAACGGCGGCTCGCTGTTCTTCTTCGCGGTCTACATGCACATCTTCCGGGGCCTGTATTACGGCAGCTACAAGGCGCCGCGGGAAGTCACCTGGATCATCGGCATGTTGATCTACCTGCTGATGATGGCGACGGGTTTCCTTGGCTACGTCCTGCCCTGGGGCCAGATGTCGTTCTGGGGCGCCACGGTGATCACCGGCTTCTTTTCGGCCATTCCGCTGGTTGGTGATGCGATCCAGACCTGGTTGCTGGGCGGGTTCGCGGTGGACAATCCGACGCTTAACCGTTTCTTCTCGCTGCATTATCTTCTGCCCTTCGTGATCGCGGGCCTGGTGATCGTCCATATCTGGGCGTTCCACACCACCGGCAACAACAACCCCACCGGGGTGGAAGTGCGCCGGGGCTCCAAGGAAGAGGCCGCCAAGGACACCGTGTCCTTCTGGCCGTATTTCGTGATCAAGGACCTGTTCGCGCTGGCCCTGATCCTGGTGGTGTTCTTCGCCGTGGTCAGCTTCATGCCGAACTATCTGGGCGATCCGGACAACTACATCGAGGCGAACCCGCTGGCGACACCGGCGCATATCGTGCCGGAATGGTACTTCCTGCC
>JANLQT010000600.1:0-7707 GCA_031368035.1 Rhodobacterales bacterium
GTGTCGTTGCGGGCGCCGCCCATCAGTTGCACGTCCTTGTAGAACTGATCGACCAGCGCGGTGACCGGCAGGCGCGCGCCGATCTGATCCGCCGTTTCGAGGCAAATCTTCAGGTCCTTGCGCATCCAGTCCACTGCGAAACCGAAGTCGAACTGGTCCGCCAGCATGGTCTTGTGCCGGTTGACCATCTGCCAGGACCCTGCGGCGCCCTGGGCGATCACCTCGACCACCGCCGCGCCATCCAGCCCCGCCTTCTCGCCAAAGGCCAAAGCCTCGGCGAGGCCCTGCACGAGGCCCGCGATGCAGATCTGGTTCATCATCTTGGCCAGTTGCCCCGCGCCGCTGGGGCCAAGGTGGCGGCAGATCTTGGCATAGGCGGCCATCACCGGCTCGGCAGCGGCATAGCTTGCCGGGTCGCCACCGCACATGATCGACAACTGCCCGTTCTGTGCCCCCGCCTGCCCGCCCGACACCGGCGCATCGACAAAGCCCTTGCCCTGTTCAGCGGCAATCGCGGCCAGTTCCCGCGTCACTTGCGCTGAGACCGTGGTGTGATCGACGAACACCGCCCCCGACGCCATACCGGCAAAGGCGCCCTGCTGACCCAGACAGACCGAGCGCAAATCGTCGTCATTGCCGACGCAGGCCATCACGAACTCTGCACCGCGCGCAGCCTCCGCTGCTGTCGCGGCGGACTTGCCCTTGTGCTGGGCCGTCCAGGACTCGGCCTTGGACGCGGTGCGGTTCCACACGGTCACCGCATGGCCCTTCGCCGCCAGATGCCCCGCCATGGGTCCGCCCATCACCCCCAAGCCCAGAAATGCCACCCGCGCCATGTCGGTCTCCTGCCGTTTGCGTTCCGATTGCCCCTGCGGGCTTGATGGACTAGGACGACACCTTGTTTCAATCGTCAAGAATCCAACGATGCACCCCCGATGCTGACTGCCTTCCGCTGGACCCTGCGCCTGTTCACAGGCCTGATCGTGCTGAGCCTGCTGGCGCTGCTGATCTTCTATTGGTTCCTGTCGCGATCCCTGCCCGACTATGGCGAAAACTTCACGCTGCCCGGGCTGGACCAGAAGGTCGAGATCGTTCGGAACAACAACAACGTCCCGCACATTTTCGCCAAGACCGACAAGGACGCCTATTACGCGCTGGGATTCGTGCATGCGCAGGACCGGCTGTGGCAGATGACCATGCTGCGGCGGACGGCGCAGGGGCGGCTGTCCGAGGTATTCGGAGCGCGCACGCTCAAGGCGGACGAGTTGATGCGGCGGCTGGATCTTTATACATTGGCCCTGTCGTCGGTGGAGGCGCAGGACGACTACACCAAGACCGCGTTGCAGGCCTATGCGGACGGGGTGAATGCCTGGATCGGACAGGTCAACGCCGGCGCAAGGGGACGCGGGGCGCCGGAATTCTTTCTGTTTTCCAACCAGATTGATGCCTGGGCGCCGGCGGATTCGCTGGCCATCCTGAAACTGATCGCGATGCAGCGAGCGCATCATGTGCAAACCGAAGTGCTGCGGGCGCAGATGTCGATGCTGCTGTCTCCGGCGCGGCTGAAGGACATTCTACCGGATGATCCCAGCCAGCCGGTGATGGCGCTGCCGTCTTATGCCGCGCTGATGCCGGGCGTGCTGCCGGGCCTGCCGGGCACGGGCTATGCGCTGAACGACGACCCGCTGAGCCCTGTCCATGGTGCCGATTTCGGCGGCGCCTCGAACGCCTGGGCGGCGGCGCCGGCGCGGTCGGCGGCGGGCGGCTCGCTGCTGGCGAACGACCCGCATCTGGCCTATTCGGCGCCGACGGTCTGGTATCTGGCGCGGTTGCAACTGGCGTCGGGCGGGGTGATCGGGGGCACGATCCCCGGCATGCCGCTGGTGTTGGTCGGACGGTCGGAAAAGCTGGGTTGGGGGCTGACGACATCCTATCTCGACGATCAGGATGTCGTGATGGAGAAGGTTAGTCCGGACAATTCCGAGCAGTACCTGACCCCGGACGGCCCCAAGGATTTCGTGACCCGCCGCACCATCATCACCGTCAAGGGCCAGCCGCCCGAGACGATCACCCAGCGCTGGTCGGAAGCTGGGCCGATTCTGCCCGGCAGCCAGTATGATCTGGGCACGGTCACGCCGGATGGGGCGGTGGCGGCGCTGGAATGGACGGGACTGAGCGGACGTGACACCTCGATGTCGGCCTCGCTTGGCATCATGCGGGCAGGGTCTGTGGCGGAGGCTATCGCGGCGGCTTCCACCTATATCGCGCCGTCGCAGAACCTCATGTTGGCCGACCAGAAGGGCATTGCGTTGCAGATGATCGGGGTGATGCCAATCCGGGATGCCGCGCATGCTACGCTGGGCCGGATGCCCGCGCCGGGGTGGGAGGGCAAGAACCGCTGGCTGGGCTTTTACCCCTATTCCGACAACCCGCATGACGTGGACCCGGCGAGCGGCATACTTGGCAACACCAACAACAAGCTGGTGGACCGGCCCTTCCCGATGCATGTCAGTTTCGACTGGGGCGACACCCAGCGCATCCAGCGCTGGCTGGCGCTGATGAAGAACCGCGAAGTGCACACCCGCGAAAGCTTTATCGAGGCGCAACTGGATACCGTATCCCCTACCGTGCGCAACATTCTGCCGCTGATCGGCAAGGACCTGTGGTTCACCGGTGAGGCGGCGCCGTCTGGCACGCCGGACGCGATGCGGCAGCAGGCTCTGAAGCTGCTGGCCGCGTGGAACGGCGAAGAGAACGAGCATCTGCCCGAGCCCCTGATCGCGGAAGCCTGGCTGCGCAGTTTGCAGGACCACCTGATCCGCGACGAGATCGGGCCGCTTGCAGATCAGCTCACCCATGTCGATCCGGTGTTTGTGGAGCGGGTTTACAAGAACGTGGGCGGCGCAAGTGTCTGGTGCGACGTGATCCAGTCGGCGGCGGTGGAAAGCTGCACCGATCTCGCGCGGATCGCGTTGGACGATGCCTTGTTGACGCTGAGCCAGAAATACGGGCCTGCCATCGAAAGCTGGCGCTGGGGCGATGCGCATGAAGCGGTGCATGACCACCCGGTGCTGGGGGACGTGCCGATCCTGCGGTATTTCGTGAACATCCGCCAATCGACCAGCGGCGGCGACAACACGTTGATGCGGGGGCTGACGCGGGGCACCGGGGCCAACCCCTATGAGAACGTCCAGGGCGGCGGGTATCGCGGGGTCTATGACTTCGCGGACCCGGATTCGTCGGTCTTCATCATCGACACCGGGCAGTCGGGCCACCCGTTGAGCCATTACTACGACGACCTGTCCGAGATGTGGCGGCGGGGCGAGTACATTCCGATGAGCCTGGACCCCGAGCTTGCCAAGGCGGCGGCGGTCGGGATCACAGAACTGACGCCCGCCCCGAACTGAGGGGCCGGAGCGTGCAAGGGAGGTTGTTGCACGCGTGCAATATCGCTTAACTCGTTGATTTAACTATATTTCTAAAATCTTGTTCAGAAACCGTTAACCACGATTCCTGGCCTTGCACCCTTCGGCCGTCCGGCAGGAAAGCGCGGCCATGCCAGCGTGAGGCCCGCGGGGGTTTCACACCCCCGCACCCCCGTGGAGGTATTTGGACCAAGATGATGAGGCGAGAATTCAAAATGATCCCAGAGGGCTGGGCAGGGGCCAATTCCTGAGGCGGACATCGGGCAAGACCCGGCCCGCCTAGCCCGCCGCACCTGCGATGACGCGGGCGGCCGCCTCCAGCGCGCCTGGCCCGTGCGGGATGTTCAGTGCGGTAAGGCCCGCCTCGATCACCGCCAGCGCGCCAAGCGTCATATGGGCGTTCACATGGCCCATATGCGCCACGCGCAGGTGGGCCGAGGCGCCGGGATCCTCGGCGGTTTCCATGCCAAGACCGATCCCCAGCGTCACGCCGGCCTGCGTCTCGACCCATTGGCGCAAACGGGTGCCATCGCCGGCGCCGATGCGCGCGGCGGTGACGGCATGGGCGCGGTGGGCGGCATCGGGCACGTTCAGGCGGATGTGCGGGCTGCCCGCACCCCAGGCGTCGAAGGCGGCCCAGACCGTGCGGGCCAGCGCCGCGTGCCGCGCCCAGACGGCGGGCAGGCCCTCTTCGCCGATCATGGTCAGCGCTTCGCGCACAGCATAGACGTGGTGCGTGGGCACAGTGCCGTGCCACAGCTGCCAGAATTCATCGGCATGGGCGCGCGGGCCCCAGGCCCAATAGGGGGTCCGCAGATCGGCGCGCTGCCCAGCACTTTCCGCCTTGGGGCCGAACCAGACAAAGCCCATCCCCGCAGGCGACATCAGCCCCTTCTGGCTGGCAGCAAAGGCGATATCGACACCCCAGGCATCCATGCGAAATTCGTCGCAGCCCATCGATGCGATGCAGTCCACCCCCAGCAGCGCCGGATGCCCCGCCGCGTCCATCGTGGCCCGCAGGTGCACAATGTCGGTCTTGACCGAACTGGCGGTGTCGACATGGGTCGTCAGCACCGCCTTGATCTTGTGGCCCTTGTCCGCCTTCAACAGTGCCTTCAGCGCGTCCCAATCGGGCGCTTTGGACGCGCCGCAGTCGAATACCTGCACATCCACGCCCATCGCTTTCAGATGCCCGGCCCAGGACAGGCCGAACCGGCCCGATGCGATGACCAGCGCCGTCTCGCCGCGCGAGAACAGGTTGGCAATCACCGCTTCCCACAGCCCATGACCGTTGCAGATATAGGCCGCGACATGGTACTTCGTGCCCGCCAGCGCCCGCAGGTCTGGCCACAGCGAGGCGGCAAGATCCACGATTTCGCCGTGATAGATGTTTGGCGCGGGCCGCTGCATGGCGCGCAGCACACGGTCGGGGATCACCGAGGGGCCGGGGATCGCGGCATAGGGGCGGCCATTGGCGAGGGTCATGGGGTTTCTCCTGTCCAGGTAGGGCTAGACGGGACCGAGGGCGGGGTCAACCGAGGGCGCGCCTTCCGCCGCCTGCCTTGAAAGCCCAAGGCTGGCGGGCTATGTGCGCTTGACCTGATGAAAGCTCGCTGGCCATGCCGAACCCGTTGAAACAGTCGCTGCTGTCCTTGCAGGACCGCTTGACGGCGGCCATCGGCACCGACATTTCGACGCCGGGCGCCCGTCGGGCGGCCTGGTGGCATTACCAGTTGATGGACCATGCCTTTTTGCGGGTGTGGTGGAAGAACCTCGGCCAGGTCGGGCCGGGGGTGTGGCGGTCCAACCAGCCCTCTGCCGGCGATCTGGAACGGCTTGCCAAGATGGGGCTGAAAACCGTCTTGAACCTGCGCGGAGCCACCACGCAAAGCTTCTACCTGTTCGAGGCCGAGACCTGCCAGAAGCTGGGCCTGACCCTGATCGATCTTGGCATGTCGGCGCGGCGCGCCCCCAAAAAGGCGATCCTTCAGGCCCTGATCGCGGTGTTTGACACTGCCGAAGCGCCGCTGCTGATCCATTGCAAATCCGGCGCCGACCGCACCGGTCTGGCCGCCGCAATCTGGCGGATGACCCAAGCAGGCGAGGATGCTGCCACGGCCGCCAAGGAATTGTCGCTGCGCTACATCCATCTGAAGCGGACCGCGACTGGGGTGCAGGACCAGTTGCTGCGCAGTTTCGCCGCCGAGGGCGAGGCGCAGGGCAAAAGCTTTCGCGACTGGCTGGAGCAGGATTATGATGCCGCCCGGGTTGAGACGCAGTTTGCCGCCTGGCGCGAGGGCAAGACCGCATGAGCGACGAGAACGCCGATCACCGCAGTCTGCCGCTTGTGGCCTGGATCTGGCGCGACTATCTGCGCCGCCGCTGGCCGCTGTTGCTGGCGGCCTTCGGGTTCATGGCGCTGGAAGGCGGCGCGATGGGGGCGTTGTCCTGGCTGGTCCGGCCGATGTTCAACCTGATCCATCCTGGCGGACAGATGCAATCGGTGGTTCTGGTCGCGGTTTCGGTCGCGGTGGTGTTTTCCCTGCGGGCGGTATCGGCCCTGTCGCACCGCATCATCCTGTCACGCATGGCCGAACGGGTGGCGGCCGAACAGCAAGTGGTGCTGCTGGACCATGCGCTGCGGCTGGACCTGTCCTATCACCAGGCCCATCCGCCCGGTCAGATGATGGAGCGGCTGCGGGGCGATACCGCGGCTTTGCGCGGGCTGTGGCCGGTCATCCTGGTGACGCTGGGGCGCGATTCGGTGTCCTTGCTGGCGCTGCTGACGGTGGCTGTTCTGGCGGACTGGCGCTGGACACTGATCGCGGTGATCGGCGTGCCGCTGCTGGGCTGGCCGCTGACCTGGCTGCAGGCGCGGGTGCGCCAGACCGCGCGGGCGGCCCGGGTCGCGGCAGGTGCGCTGTCGGTGCGACTGGATGAAAGCTTTCACGGCCAGCAGACGCTGAAGCTGACCGGAACCGAACCCCAGGAGGTTGCGCGCTATCGCTTGGCGCTGACCAGCTATCTGGCCAACCAGTTCCGGTCGGAAAACGCCTCTGCCGCCATTCCGGCGCTGATCGACCTGGTTGCCGCGCTCGGCTTTGCCGGAGTGATGCTGTATGGCGGATCGCAGATCATCGACGGCTCCAAGACGCTGGGCCAGTTCATGTCGTTCTTCACGGCGATGGGGCTGGTGTTTGAACCCTTGCGGCGGCTCGGGTCGGTTTCGGCGTCCTGGGCGCAGGCCCGCGCCTCGCTGGAGCGGATGCGGGGGCTGCTGGACGAAGTGCCGAAGATCACCTCTCCCGTTCTGGCGCGGGCCTTTCCGGACATGATGGCTGGCGCGCGGTTGGAGCTGCGGGACGTGCACTTCGCCTATGGCGAGACGCCGGTGCTGCGCGGGGTGTCACTGGTGGCCGAACCGGGGCAAGTGACCGCGCTGGTCGGGCCTTCGGGCGCGGGCAAGTCCACGATTTTCCACCTGCTGACCCGTCTGGTGGACCCGGATTCCGGTCTGGTGACGCTGAACGGGGCGGATTACCGGACGCTGGATCTGGCCGCGCTGCGCGGAGTGTTTTCGGTCGTCGGGCAGGATTCGGCGCTGTTCGATGCGACGGTGGACTGGAACCTGCGTCTGGGCGCGGGCGAAGTCAGTGAGGCCGATCTGGTCCATGCCCTGTCCGAGGCCCGGGCGGGGTTTGTCGAGGATTTGCCGCAAGGCCGCATGACCGAAGTTGGCCCGCGCGGCTCGGCCTTGTCGGGCGGGCAAAAGCAGCGCATCGCCATTGCCCGCGCGGTCCTGCGCGATGCGCGGGTGCTGCTGCTGGACGAGGCGACCTCGGCGCTGGATGCGCAATCGGAATCGCTGGTGACCGAGGCGATGACCCGCGCCGCTGCGGGGCGCACCACGCTGGTGATCGCACACCGGCTGTCTACGGTGCGCAGCGCGGACAAGATCGTGGTGATGGACGAGGGCCGCGTGGTCGAACAGGGCCGCCACGAAGAGCTTCTGGCCCAGCACGGGCTTTATGCCGAACTTCATCGCCTGCAAATGCGCGCCTGACCCTTTCCTTCCACGCCCCGCCGCCTATGTTCAAGACATGCCCTTGCGCCGCATCATTTCCCTGACCGGCACCGACGCCCTGCCGTTTCTGCAAGGGCTGGTGACCAATGACGTGTTGCCCTTGGGCAAGGCGCCGGGCCTCGTCTGGACGGCGTTTCTGTCGCCGCAGGGCAAGTATCTGGCGGATTTCTTTGTGGTCGCCACCGGGACAGGTCTGCT
>JANLQT010000615.1:0-9651 GCA_031368035.1 Rhodobacterales bacterium
CGTCGGCACGAACTTGCCGCGATAGACCACGGCGTCCAGACGACGCTCCAGAAAGCCGATCAGCGCTTCGCCGGTATCCCCGCGCGAGCGGCCGGCATCGTCATAAATCTTGCGGAACTGCTTTTCGGTCAGATCGCCGTAATAGCCCTTCAGTTTCTGCTTGGCGCGCAGTTGCACACCGAAGTCCGACAGCTTGTTCTTGCGGCGCTGGCCGTGCTGGCCGGGGCCATATTCACGCTTGTTCACCGGGGACTTCGGGCGGCCCCAGATGTTTTCGCCCATGCGGCGGTCAATCTTGTACTTGGCAGACGTGCGCTTGGTCACGGCTGATCTCCTTGTGTGCTCGTTCGGCTTGTCCGAAAAGCGGTTTTCCACTTTTCGGGCCGCAGAGGGTTACGAAGGGCGTTGTCCTCTTCCGGTTGCCCGGCGACAGGTTTCCTCTTGCGAGGTCCACCAACACCAATGAACGCCCCGGGCGCGAACCCGGGACGGGCGGCTTCTACAGCAACGCCCCCCCGAGTCAACCCGTCAAGCGCGACCTCGCACGGACCTGCCGACAGAACCGCCACTCCGTCACTTGCACCCGCGTCTCTCCAGCCGGCAGCTCGATCGACGGAAACCCCGGCCGGTTCGGCGCGTCCGGCCAATTCTGCGCCTCGATCGCCAGCCCTTCGCAAATGCCATGCCCGGGGCGCGAGGCGTTGCGGGCGTCATAGACCTGAATGCCCGCCTCGGTCGTCGCCACCGTCATCGCCATGCCGGACGCGCCGGTCAGCCACAAAACGTCGCGCAAGGGCGCCTGCCCCATCGACAGGCAGAAGTTGTTGTCCATCGGCGGGGTTTGCGGCGTCACCACGCGTTCACGCCGGAAGTCGAATTCGGTGCCTTCGACGGGGCGGATCTCGCCGGTCGGGCAGAAATCTTCGTCGGTGGGCAGCAAGGCGAAGGCGGCGATCCGCAGGGAATGGCCGGCGAAGGTCGGCGTGCCGTCAAGGTTCCAATAGGAATGGTTGGCGGCGTTGAACAGGGTCAGCTTGTCCGACGTGGCGCTGACCGTCATCCGCAGCGCCGCACCCTTGACCGCAAATTCCGCCCGCACCAAACGGTTGCCGGGAAACCCGCCGAGGCCATCGGGCAGCGCAATGCTCAGCACCACGCGGTCCGCCGCAACCTCGGCAATCGTCCAGTTCTGCAAATGCGCGCCGGTGGGCCCGGAATGCAGCGTGTGCTTGCCCGCCTGATTCTTCTCGAATGCAAACTCCACCGCGCCGATCTTGGCCACGCCGCCCGTCAGCCGGTTCACCACCGGCGCCACCAGCGCGCCGTGGTGGCGCATCTTGGGCAGGTAGTCGGCAAGCGTTTCAGAGGCCAGCGTCAGGTTGCGGTCCACCCCCGACAGCCAGACCCCGTTCAGAATCGCGCCCCAGGTCAGCACCGACGCCGTCAGCGCCCCCGATCCGATGGTCACGCGCTGCACCAGCACGCCCTCCGGGGTGGTGCCGAAGTCACTGACGCCAAGGGCAGGGGGCATGAAGATCTCCTTTTCCCAAGCCGTCGCCGATGGGCGCGGCAGGGTCAAGCCGTCATGGCGCAAGGCAGTCCGTCAAAGCTGCCGCCAGCGCCTGCATGAGCTTTGCATAGGCATCCGGGCCGGGATCCTGCAACGATCCGACCGGGTCCAGGGCCATGCCCAGCTTGACCGGCCCAAGCGCGGCGACCATCGCCGGGTCGTGCTGCGCCTCGGGGAAGGCGCAGGCGATGCTGCCCTTGGCCACCAAAGCGGCAACCGCGGACAGACGGGCAGCGCCGGGCGGGGCCTCGTCGCCTTCCGACAGCCCGCCGAGATAGGTCAGCTGATAATGCGCGGCGAAATAGGCATAGGCGTCATGCCAGCCAAGGAAGGGCCGATCCGCCACCGGGGCAAGGTCGGCGGCGATTTGCCGGTCCAGCGCGTCCAGCCCAACAAGGGCGCCCGCAGCATTGGCGCGGTAGGTGGCGGCGTTCTCCGGGTCCAGTGCTGCCAGCTTTTCGGCGATCAGCCCGGACCAGAGCTTGGCATTCACCGGGTCCAGCCAGGCATGCGGGTTCACGCCGCCGCCGGCATAGTCGATGCGCCGCGTGGCCGGCTGTTCCAGCAGCGCCAGTGTCGTCACGCCCGAGGCCGCCAGCGCATCGGCCAGCCCCGGCGTCAGCTCATGCCCGACCCAGACGACCAGCCCGGACGCGCCCAGATCGCGCATCTGGCTGGGCCGAAGCCGCAGCTCATGCTCATCCCCGCCCTTGTCAAGCAGCATCCCCGGCGTGCCAAGGCCGCCCATCACCTGCGCCACCAGCGCCTGCACCGGCGGGATGTCGGTCATCACGCGCGGCACCTCGGCCAAGGCGGGTGACGTCAGCAGGGCAACAGCCAAAGCAAATCGCATGCGGGGGCCTTCGGTCTGGCGCAACGGGGTGCGCGATGTTATATCGTAACGTGGCTTGCCACTGTTATACTATAACGTCAAGGTCCGATGATGCATGATGCTGGCCCCAATGACCTCGCCTTTGCCCCGCATGACCACTCGCGCTGTTCCGGCGATGTGATGGCGCTGGCCGAGGCGCAGGTGGCGGCCAAGGGCCAGCGGATGACCCCGGTGCGCCGGCGCACCCTCGAAATCCTGTTGGAATCGCACCACGCGCTTGGCGCTTATGACGTGCTGGACCGGCTGGTGGCCTCGGGCTTTGGCAAACAGCCCCCCGTCGCCTACCGCGCGCTGGAGTTTCTGGAAGAACAGGGCCTTGCCCACCGCATCCGCCGCCTGAACGCGTATGCCGCCTGCATGCATCCCGGTCAGGCCCATGCCCCCGCCTTTCTGATCTGCCGCATCTGCCATTCCATCGCCGAAGCGCCGGGCCTTGCCGTCACCGAAGCGCTTCGCGCCTCTGCCGCCAGCATGGGATTCACGGTGGAACGCGCCACGGTCGAGGCTTTGGGTCTGTGCCCCTCCTGTGCACCCCCCGCCTGTACACCCTCTGAAGCCTTTGCACCTTCAGAAGGCGGGGGGGCCCCCCATGCTGATTGAAGCGCGCAACCTGTCCGTGCGGATGGGTGACCTCGAGGTCCTGTCCGGTGTCACCATGGGTATTGCCGAGGGCGAGATCGTCACCATCCTTGGCCCCAACGGATCCGGCAAATCCACGCTGATCCGGGCGCTGCTTGGACTTGTCGGCCCCTCGGGGGGCGAGGTGCGGCGCAAGCCCGGCCTGTCCATCGGCTATGTCCCGCAACGGCTGGCGCTGGATCCGTCGCTGCCGTTGTCGGTCCGGCGCTTCCTGTCGCTGCCCCTCCGCGTCAGCGATGCCGAGGCAAAGGCCGCGCTCAGCCGTGTGGGGATGGAAGGCACCGAGACCACCCCGGTCACCAGCCTGTCGGGCGGGCAGTTGCAGCGGGTGATGCTGGCGCGGGCGCTGCTGTCGCGTCCCGGTCTTCTGGTGCTGGACGAGCCGACGCAAGGTCTGGACCAGCCCGGCGAGGCGGCGTTCTACCGCTTGATCGAAGAGGTCCGGCGCGAGACGGGTGCCGGGGTCTTGATGGTCAGCCATGATCTGCATGTGGTGATGGCGGCGTCCGACCGGGTGATCTGCCTGAACCACCACATCTGCTGTCAGGGCACGCCGCGCGTCGTTTCCGCCGCGCCTGAATACCGCGCCTTGTTCGGGCTGGGCACGCAAGGCGCGCTGGCGCTGTATCAGCACAGCCATGACCACAGCCATGACCGCCTGCACGAGCATGACCCCGTCCATGACCCCGTCCTCGACCTCGACCTCGACCACGACCATGAAGGCCACACCCATGCTGGATGATTTCATCCTGCGCGCCGCTGCGGCGGGTTTTGGCCTCAGATTGGACAGAGGGCCTTTGGGGAGCTTAGTTCTGTGGCGGCTCATGGCCTATTTCGGCGATGCTACCGCCCATGCCGCCATTCTGGGCGTGGCGCTGGCGCTGGCCTTCAACCTGCCGATCGTGCTGGGCACGCTGGCGGTCGCGGTCATCATGGCGGTGACGGTGACGGTGCTGGCGGCGCGCGGCTGGGCGGTGGACACCACCTTGGGCGTCCTGTCGCACGGGGCGCTTGCGCTGGGGTTGCTGGCGATCAGCTTTGTGCACGGGGTGCATGCCAGTCTGGAAAGCTTCCTGTTCGGCGACATCCTTGCCGTGGACATGAAAGACCTGGCGTTCATCTGGGTCGGCGCTTTCGTCGTGCTGGCGCTGCTGGCCTGGCGCTGGCAGCGGCTGTTGACCGCCACGGTCAACGCCGAACTCGCCCAAGCCGCCGGCATCAACCCCGACCGCGAGCGGCTGATCCTGACGCTGGCGCTGGCCGTCGTCGTCGCCGTGGCGCTGAAGGTGGTGGGCGCGCTGCTGATCGCCGCGATGCTGGTGATCCCCGCGGCCGCCGCCCGCAGCCTGTCGCGCTCACCCGAACAAATGGCCGCCCTCGCCGCGCTGATCGGCGCGCTGGCCTGCCTGGGCGGATTGGGCCTCAGCCTGTGGCAGGACACGCCGGCCGGCCCCAGCATCGTCGCCATGGCCGCCGCAGCTTTCGCAATTCTGGCGGTCTTTGGCCGCGCAATTCATGGAGGGGTCAGATGACGCGTTACGGAATGGTGATCGGGCTGAACGAGGACAAGAAGGCGGAATATGTCCGCCTGCATGCTGCCGTCTGGCCGGATGTGCTGCGCATGATTACCGCCTGCAACATCCGCAATTACTCGATCTATCTGAAAGAGCCCGAGAATCTGATGTTCTCCTATTACGAATACCATGGCACCGACTACGAGGCCGACATGGCCAAGATGGCCGCCGACCCGGTGACGAAAGACTGGTGGGCGGTCTGCATGCCCTGTCAGGCGCCGCTGGAGACGCGGAAACCGGGGGAATGGTGGGCTGTGATGCCAGAGGTGTTCCACCTCGATTGAGGCCGGGCCTAAAGGTCCTTGACCATCAAGATCCAGTCGCCGCTGTCGTCGGACCCGGGAAAGGGCACGTATGGCAGCCGCGTCCATTCGGCAAAGCCGCAGGCATGATAGGCGGCGATGGCACCGGTGTTGGGGCTTTCCACCTGCAGCACGATGCGCGCATGACCCGCGCTTCGGGCAGCGTCGCTGGCGCACTCGATCAGGGTGCGACCATGACCCTGCCCGCGCCACTCAGGAAAGACCGCCACGGCTTGCAGCAGCCAGCTGCCCTTGGCCACCTCTTCCAGCCGAACCAATGGAAGAAACACCGGGTCCAGCTCGGCTATATCCGGAAACTCGTAGGGGTCGGGCAGGGAAAAGCCAAAGAAAGCGCCGATGGTCGCGCCGTCAAGTTCTGCGACCTGCCAGCGACTGTGATGGGACGGGCTCTCCGGCACGTTGCGGATGCGGTGGCGGCCCACCTCGAACCAGGATTGGCTGGGTGCCGCCATCGCGCTCCACGCCCATGCAACGATACGTCGCGAGGCGGCGTCGAAAAGGATCGCCAGGTCCGACGCATCGGCAGGCGTGGCATTCCGGAGGGTCAAGGCTTCGTGCGTCATAAAGACCCCCATAGACCGTCGTAAAATTCTAGCAGACCAGCGCCGTCCTGTCGAACTGGCTTTGCCGCTTTTGTGCGTCCATGTCGCTTTCCGCTCCCGGATGTCGGCCTGACTTGCCCGCGCTCCGGGTTCCGGGGCGCATATGGTGCAAAATCCCTGCACGGAGTCGCGCTCATGAAAACCCATGTCAAAGCCCTGGTCGTCGGCGGCGGCGCGGTCGGCACCGGAATTGCCTACCACCTCGCCAAGGCCGGTTGGGATACGATGATGGTGGAACGCGACGAGCTGACCTCGGGCTCCACCTGGCACGCGGCGGGGCTGCTGCCGCTGTTCAACATGTCGTTTGCGACCACCCATATCCACAAATATTCGGTCGATTTCTACAAGGGGCTGGAGGCGGAGACCGGCCTGAACCCGGGCTTTTATGTCGTCGGCAACCTGCGTATGGCGCAGCGGGCCGAGCGCATGGACGAATACATGCTGTATTCCTCGGTCGCGGAAACCGCCGGGGTCTATCATGAATTCCTGACGCCCAAACAGATCAAGGACCGCTGGCCGCTGGTGCGGACCGAAGACCTGGTGGGCGCGCTGTTCCATCCGCAAGACGGCTACATCAACCCGGCGGACCTGACGCAAGCCATGGCCAAGGGCGCGCGGCAGCTTGGCGCGACGATTGAACGCAAGGTGCAGGTCGATGGCTATCGCTGGACCGGAGCCGAGTGGATCGTTTCGGTCACCAAGATGGCCGATCAGGGCGGCCGTCTGGTGCCGACCGAGGAAAAATACGAGATCCACGCCGAGCATGTCGTCACCGCCACCGGCAACCACGCTCAGCGCACCGCGCGGCTGCTTGGCATCAAAAGCCCCGCGATCCCGGTTGAACATCAGTATATCGTCACCGAACCCGACCCGATGCTGGTGGAATGGCGCAAGACCAACCCCGAACACCCGGTTCTGCGCGACGCCGATGCCAAATGGTATGTGCGCGAAGAACGCGGCGGCTGGATCCTTGGCCCCTATGAATACGGCGCCCCGGCCCGCTTCCCCTATGCCGTGCCGGAGAATTTCCGCGCCGATCTGTTCCCCTTGGACCTTGAACGGATCGAGGCGGAATACCTGTCGATGATCCACCGCCTGCCCTCATCCGAAACCGTGGGGCTGAAGGACGATTTCAACGGCCCGATCTGCTATACTCCCGACGGCAACCCGCTGGTCGGCCCCGCCCCCGGCCTGCGCAACATGTGGCTGGCCGAGGGGTTCAGCTTCGGCATCACCGCAGCGGGCGGCACCGGCCATTACCTCGCGCAACTGATGACGGCTGGGGAAGCCGAGATCGACATGGCCAGCCTGGATCCCAGGCGGTTCGGCAACTGGGTGACCACCGAATTCGCCAGCCGCAAGAACGAGGAATGCTACAACCACGTCTTCATCCTGCACCACCCGGACGAAGAACGCGAAGCCGCCCGCCCCCTGCGCACCGCCCCGGTCTATGACCGTCAGAAAGCGTTGGGCGCGCAGTTCGGCCAGGTCAACGGCTGGGAACGCCCGATCTACTACGGCCCCAAAGACGCCCCCGCCGATTTCGACCACAAGGCCCGCAGCTTCCGCCGTGGCGGCTGGTGGCAATATGCGGTGGACGAAGCCAAGGCGATCCGCGAAACGGCGGGCCTGATCGACGCCAGTGCCTTCACCAAGCACCTCGTGCGCGGGCCGGGGGCGACGAAGTTCCTCGACTGGCTGACCTGCAACAAGCTGCCCTCGGTCGGCCGGATCAACCTGACCTATGCGCTGACGCCCCACGGCACCACGCGGACCGAATACACCCTCGTCCGCCTGTCGCAGGATGAATACTACTGCGTCTCCGCCGGGGCCTGGACCGATTACGACGGCGATTTCCTGCGCAAATGCGCCGAAGACAAGGCTGGCGAATTCGGCCACATCGACATCCACGACGTCACCACGCAATGGGGCGTCTTTGCGCTGGCGGGACCGAATGCCCGCAAGATCCTGCGCGAGATCGTCAAGGACGCCGACCCCGACACCGTCCTGTCGAACAAGCGCTTCCCGTGGCTCTCGTATCGCAACATCGAACTGGGCATGGTCCCGGTCCGCGCGATCCGCGTCGCCTATACCGGCGAATTGGGCTGGGAACTGCATCACCCGATCGAGATGCAGCGCAACCTGTGGGAGCAACTGCTTGCGGCAGGGATGCAGCACGGCCTGAAGCTGGTCGGTGCCCGCGCCCAGAACTGGCTGCGGCAGGAAAAGTCCTACCGCGCCTTCGGCAACGAACTGGGCCGCGACGCCACCCCCTTGGAGGCCGCGCTGGACCGCTTCGTGGACTTGTCCAAGGACTTCCAGGGCAAGGAGGCGATGCTGGCCACCGGCATCCGTTCCAAATGCGTGACTCTGCTGATTGACGGCCCCACAGATGCCGACCCCTGGGGCAAGGAAGCCCTGCTGAAGGACGGCGTGAAGGTCGGCCGCCTGACTTCGGGCGGGTATTCTGTGGCGTTCGGCAAACAGATCGGCATGGGCTATGTGCCGGTCGCCCTGTCCGAGCCCGGCACGAAGCTGAAGGTCAAGATGCTGCGGCAGGAATGGGACGCCGTGGTGACGGAAGACAGCCCGTTTGACCCCGCCAACGCGCGCATCCGCATCGACGGGTAAATCTGCCCACGCAAGGACAGGAAACCGGACAGAACAAAATCAAAGGCTTGGCCGCGCGGCTTGGCGCTTCGTTCACTTTGACCTGGCTCATCCAGCCGCGAATCTTTCGCGATGCTGCGCCATGAAACTGCTGTCCGGCTGGAACCGGTGCGGCATTTCCAGCCGCCCGGATACACCTCGCTCCAGAAGACGCCGCGCCTCGGGCGGAACCGACGGCGAGATGACCAGCCGCCACTCGTCATCGAAAGTGATCAGATGGCGGTCAAAAGCCCGATCGTGCAGGGCGTTCAGGCAGATGCCGTTGGTCGGCCACATCCGCTGCGCCGGAGCTTCAGCCCAAGGCAGGATGTGACTGGCGGTCAAAAGGCGCGTGTCCTCCGCCCCGGTCAGGGCGCAGCGACCGCCATAACTGGTCAGGACGGTGCGGCGGAACAAGTCCTGTCCGATGCGCTGCTGGGCCGGACGAAAGGCTGCGCCGCCGCGATGGTCAAACTGGCCTGGCGCTTCCGACAGACCCGGGATCCCGGCGCTGGCGGGCGCGGTAAAAGCGGTCTGCGCGGCATAAGCCAGTTCGACGCCGGTCGGGTCGGCCAGAAACTCTTCCCAGACGGTCCGGTCGGTCTTGCTGGCATTTGCCATGCCTTTTTGCGCCAGACTGTCATCCAGAGCAGCCAGATTTGACAGTTTCAGCGCCACCGCGCCCGGGGTGCGATCCAGCCGCCCAGCCAGCCGAATGACATCGGGATTGCGCGAATGGAACCGGCCGAAGTCGGTGATAAGGTAAAGCGCCAACGCCTCCCTCACCTCGCCCGCGCTCCAGTTCCGGCGGTCTGCCATGGGCAAAGCCTGCCAGGATGCGGCGCAGCGGGCAAGCCTGTCTTGTCCGATCAGCTTGCCGCCACCGCCACCGCCGTGAACTCGTCCCAGGCCGCCAGCGCATGCGCCGCATACATCAGCGCCGGCCCGCCGCCCATCTGCACGCACATGGCAAGGCAGGACCCAACCTCGTCCCGGCTTGCGCCCGCCTTCATCAGCGCTTCGACATGCAGGGTGATGCAGGGCTCGCACCGCTGGGTCACAGCAATGGCCAGCGCCAGAAACTCGCGGGTTTTCTTGTCAAGGCTGCCATCCGCCATCGCCCCCATCGACAAAGCGTTGAAGCCCTTGGCGGTTTCCGGGTTCAGCTTGTGCAGCACGCGCAGCTCGCTGCGAATATGGGCGGTCTTTTCCTTGTAGGTCATGACGGATCTCCTTTGACCCCTCGCATGACACGGATTCGCTGGCCCGGCCTTGACTCAGGTCAATCACATTCATTTAATTGAATGTTTAGTGACGCCGCACCACCAGCATCAGATTGTTCGCCGGCATCTCGCGCAAACTCACGCCAAGCCCCGCCAAAGCCAGCCGCGCCGTGACCCAG
>JANLQT010000630.1:0-4972 GCA_031368035.1 Rhodobacterales bacterium
GTCATTTAACCGTTCTGTGCTTCAGTTACCGAAATAACAAAAGCCGCAAAACAGTGAAGCTGACACCTACATCATCGGTCGGTCCTTGCGAACTCCCCTAGTAGGCCGATATGCTGCCGATTAGACGCCGATGCGCCCAAACCGCCCACATATCCCTTCTCATTCAACAGTTTCAAAGAGCGATCGTCCGACACGCAAAGCGAAGCGCGCTAGATTTCCTAGCGATCCTCGTCCGCCTCATCTTCAGATTTTCCGGGGTGTCTCAGGTCGCTTTCGCTTCCGTCCGTTCCCGTCACCGTCGCTGGTTCGCTTCGGTGAGGCGGTATTTACGGATGGTCGCCCTAACCCGCAAGAGGAAAAATCGCGTCTCGTCACATTTTCTTCGTTATTCCAAAATTATCCACAATATCTTGGGCTTGGCGCAAACTTCGCCCCGAAACACCCCTGTCCGGCGCAAGATTCTTTCCTGCACAGGCCCGTGATCAGCGAGATTTCAGGCCAGCAGCATGCGTTTCGGCCCCAGCTTGACCAGTCGCCAGCCCAGAAGCACCATCAGGATCGCCGCATAGATCAGTTGTTCGCGGGTGGTGATCTTTCCGACCATCAAAAAGTGGGTCACCGCCAGAATCGCTGCCGGATAGACCAACTTGTGGATCTGGTTCCACAGCTTGCCGCCAAGCCGCTTGATCGAGGCGTTGTTGGAGGTCACCGCCAGCGGGATCAACAGCAAGAGCGCCGATAGGCCGATCAGGATGTACCAACGCTTGTACAGGTCACCGATAATCTGGCTCCACCTCAAGCCCATGTCGATCGTAAGCCAACTGGTGAAATGCAGACAGACATAAGCGAAGGCCACGAGCCCAATCTGGCGGCGGAACCGGACAAGGTTCAACCCCAGCCAGCGCAGCGGTGTCACCGCCAGCGAGAACAGCAACAGCCGCAGCGCCCACAGGCCAAGGCCCCATTCGATGCCGCGCACCGGATCGACCCCGATCGTTCCCGTCGCGGTCTGATATGCGAGGTAAAGGAACGGCAGTGTGCCGATCAGATAGATCGTCCAGGTCGGCACGCGTTTCAGTGCCTTGTTCACCGGGTCGAAGGCCGGCGCGAGTGTGGTAGCAATGGAAAGAGCAGCCATCAGTAGTTCGCCTTCAGATCCATGCCCGCATACAGGCTCGCCACCTGCTCGGCGTAGCCATTGAACATCAGCGTGTCCTGACGGCCTGCGAACAGGCCCGCGCCGATGCGGCGTTCGGAAGCCTGGCTCCAGCGCGGGTGATCCACCTCGGGGTTCACGTTGGCATAGAAGCCGTATTCGTTGGCGGCCATCATCGACCAAGTCGTCTGCGGCTGCTTGTCGGTCAGCGTGATCCGCGTGATCGCCTTCACGCCTTTGAAGCCATATTTCCAGGGCGTGACCAGCCGGATCGGCGCTCCATTCTGGTTGGGCAGGGGCTTGCCGTAGATCCCGGTCGCCAACAACGTCAGCGGATTCATCGCTTCATCCAGGCGCAGGCCCTCACGATAGGGCCATTCCAGAATGTTCATCTTCTGGCCGGGCATTTCCTCGGGCCGGACCAGTGTTTCGAGGGCGACATATTTGGCCGACGGCTGCACACCCAGCTTGCCCAACAGTCCAGACAGCTGGATGCCGTTCCAGGGAATGATCATCGACCAGGCCTCGACACAGCGGAAGCGGTAGATGCGCTCCTCGACCGGTAGGCCGGAGATCAGGTCAGCCAGCGCATAATCGCCCGGCTTGTCCACCATGCCATCGACTTTCACCGTCCAGGCATCGGTCTTCAGCACCCCGGCATTGGCCGCCGGGTCCTGTTTGCCGGTGCCGAACTCGTAGTAGTTGTTGTAATTGGTGATGTCCTCGAACGAGTTCGGCGCATCGGTGGTGGAATAGGGACTGCCCGCCAGTGACGGACCCGCCAGTGCCAATGCCGCCAACGCCCCACCGCCTGCCATCACTTGCCTGCGGTTCAGATAGAGCGCCTCAGGCGTCACATCGGACCATTTCAAATCAGTCTTGAAAGCCATCGCCCTCTCCCATGGTTGCTGGCGCACGCGCTTCATCATGCTGCCTTAGCTACTTATACGTTTCAGGATTCGCGGAGGTTTCACCGGCACTGGGTCAAACAATCGTGATCGAAACGACCGAAATTGCGCGGTTTGGTGCTAAAATCTCAATTATTGGGGCGATCGGCGGAAATTGTCCTGTGATCCAGTGGGGCGGGTCCCCCCGTAGTCGGAGAGCCAATCTAGGCATCACATGGAGTGACCTATGATCCGCAGAACTTTCCTCGCCCTGACCGCGGCCACGCTTTTCGCCGCTCCTTTGACCACTCCGGCCTTCGCTGCCGGCATGGACATCGTTGATACCGCGGTCGCGGCCGGCAATTTCACTACGCTGGTAGCCGCTGTGACCGCAGCTGGCCTGGTTGACACGCTGAAAGGCCCCGGCCCGTTCACCGTGTTCGCTCCGACGGATGCCGCCTTCGCCGCCCTGCCCGCAGGCACGGTCGAAGACTTGCTGAAGCCGGAAAACAAGGACAAGCTGATCGCCATCCTGACCTATCATGTCGTGCCCGGCGCGGTGATGTCCAAGGACCTGACCGAAGGCATGATGGCCAAGACCGTTCAGGGCGGCGAAGTGACCTTCACGCTGGATGGCGGTGCCAAGGTCAACGGCGCCACGGTCTCGACCGCCGACATCGTGGCGACCAACGGCGTCATCCATGTCATCGACGCGGTCATCCTGCCGAAGATGTAAGCCCCGCTCCGGCCGCTTCCAAAGCGAAGCGGCCGGCTCGCTCCTTGGCGGATAGATCAAGGGAACGGCCGGGAGTTTTGCGTTTGAACCGCACGTGCTTCCGTGTCAGGCCTGTATCGGTAGGCGGTGGTTGATGACGGGTGGAAGGTCCACGGCGTCCGGAAACCCGGATAGCGTCGGCCGAACAGGGGCAGCATTTGCCTGCCCCGGGTGGCAGCGCGATCCGTATTTTGCGAATATTGGCCACTTGGGCGAAGCGGCCCAATATTCAACAGCCTGAACTCATCGCCTCCAACGGTGTGTTCTATCGTATTGAAATGTTGCTGCTGCCCAGGGGGCGGCCTGGTCGTCCCGGTCGAGACAGCAGTGAGCCTCTGGTCCGTCTGGTCAGGAGGCCAGCGCCCGCTCGGCCCGCGCCACCAGATTGTCCACGGTGGCTGCCGTGCCATCGGCAACGCCAAGCTGCACAAATTGCGCCAGATGCTCGGCCGAGGTGCAGCGGATTTCTACCACCATCTCGGTCTCTTCGCCCAAAGCCCGATACGTCACGATGCCATGCGCGTCAAGGGCATCAAACTCCAACCGGTGCGGCGGGTCGATGTGGCGGTAAATGCCGGTAAAGGCATGCCCGGGGTGATCGACGCTGACCAGGCGCAGCGCGCCGCCTACCCGCAGGTCCACTTCGCACACGGCCAGAGGAGTGCCGGACGGGTCCCACCACAGCCGAAGTTGCGCCGGATCGACCCAGGCGGTGAACATCCAGTCCGGCGTGGCGCGTATGCGGCGGTCCATGCGGATCGCATGCGTGGCTTGGTCGATGATAAAGCGCCCGGTGTTCATTTTGTGGAGTCCTTGCTTGATGTCTGTTGCCTGCTCAGCTCTTCCAGCTGGTCGAAGCGGCCCTGCCATTCGCGGCGGAACGGATCGATCCAGTCAGCCAGGTCCCGCAGCGCCTCAGGTTGCAAGTGGCGCGGCCTGCGCTGTGCCACCCGGCCCGAGGCGATCAGCCCGGCCTGTTCCAGCACCTTGAGATGTTTGGAAATCGTCGGCTGTTTCAGCCCGAAGGGTGCCGAGAGGTCCGCCACGTCCGCCTCACCGCGCAGAAGCTGCACCACGATTGCTCGGCGGGTGGGGTCCGCCAACGCTGCAAAAATCAGGTCAAGGGACATCGGCACCTCCAGTCTGGGATGTCGCTATATATAGATGGTTAGCAATATAGCTTTCAAGAAATTTATTCCTGCGGGCCACCAATCTTGGTGACCCTGCCGCGCCGTTTCAGGATGTCACGGGCGGATGACGAGTTTGCCCATCACCCGCCCTGCGCCCAGATCGGCCATGGCCTGCGGCACCTGAACCAGCGGCAGGACGGCCCGAATCTCCGGCACCAGATCGCCCGCGACGGCGCCTGCGGCGGCGCGCGCGGTTTCGGCGGCACTGGTGCGGACCGCCAGCACCCCGATGCTCTTGTTCAACAACCCGGTCAGCGCCAACGGCAGGATCACCCGCACCTTGCCCCCGACCGCGCGATAGCGCCCGCCGGGGTCCAGCGCCTTCGCGATGGCAGAGGCGGGCCGCGAGGCAACGAGGTCGAGGATCACATCCCAACGCTCTCCGCTCGCAGCGAAATCCTGGGTGCAGTAGTCCATCCCCTGATCCGCGCCCAGCCCCGCCAGCCAGGCGATCTTGGCGGCAGTGTCCACCACGGTCACATGCGCGCCGGCGTGCTTGGCCAGTTGCAGGGCCAGAGTGCCCGATCCGCCCCCCGCGCCGTTGATAAGCACACGCTGGCCCGCCGAAACACCCGCCATGCCCTGCAGCGCGATCACCCCGGGCTGCGGCAGTCCTGCCGCGACGGCATCAGACAGGGCATCGGGCACCAAGGCGCACATCGCCGCCGGCAGCACCGCCCTTTCGGCAAAGCCGCCGCGGTGCATCACCACATCCGCCATGACGCGCTGACCGGGCTGGAACGTCGCCACCCCGGGCCCAAGCGCAAGAACCCTGCCGACAATGTCAGAGCCAAGGATGCGCCGCCTTGGCCGGAACAGCCCGCCGAGTCTGGCAAAGGCCGGGCTACCGGTCAGCGCTTCCCAGTCCGACAGGTTCACGCCGCAGGCCAGAACCTGCACCAGAACCTCGCCGCGCCGGGGCTGCGGGTCGGCAACCTCGGCCAGCCGCAGTTGGTCCGGTCCG
>JANLQT010000701.1:0-1817 GCA_031368035.1 Rhodobacterales bacterium
TTGTCGGTGCGGAACACCGCTGCATCGGCCTGCATGGTCTTTTGCATTTCCAGCCGCAGATCGGCGGTTGCCACGCCGCCCTTGGCGTTCCGCAACCCGTCGAACCGGTCCAGCGCCTTGTCCACTTCCGGCTTGTTCACCGGGCCAGCGGCGTCTTTGGGATTCACGATCTCGCCCGCGCGGATCGCTGCGGCGCGGCCGAACACCACGAGGTCGATCAGCGAGTTCGACCCCAGCCGGTTTGCGCCGTGGACCGAGGCACAGCCCGCCTCGCCCACCGCCATCAGGCCGGGGAAGGTGGCATCGGGATTGCCTGCGACCGGGTTCAGCACCTCGCCCCAGTAATTCGTCGGAATGCCGCCCATGTTGTAGTGCACGGTCGGCAGCACCGGGATCGGTTCGCGGGTCAGGTCCACCCCGGCAAAAATCCGCGCGCTTTCGGTGATGCCGGGCAGGCGCAGGTCCAGGGTTTCCTTGGGCAGATGGTTCAGGTTCAAATGGATGTGGTCCTTGTTCGGCCCGACGCCGCGCCCTTCGCGAATCTCCAGCGTCATGCAACGCGACACCACATCGCGCGACGCCAGATCCTTGTAGGTCGGCGCATAGCGTTCCATGAACCGCTCGCCGGTGGAGTTGGTCAGATAGCCGCCTTCGCCCCGCGCGCCTTCGGTGATCAGACAGCCCGAGCCATAGATGCCGGTCGGATGGAACTGCACGAACTCCATATCCTGCAACGGCAAACCCGCCCGCGCCACCATGCCGCCGCCGTCGCCGGTGCAGGTATGGGCGCTGGTGGCGCTGAAATAGGCCCGGCCATAGCCGCCGGTCGCCAGCACCACCATCTTGGCGTTGAACACATGGATCGTGCCGTCATCCAGCTTCCACGCCACCACGCCGGTGCAGCGGCCTTCGGTGATGATCAGGTCCAGCGCAAAATATTCGATGAAGAACTCAACGTTGTTCTTCAGGCTTTGCCCATACAGCGTGTGCAGGATCGCATGGCCCGTCCGGTCCGCCGCCGCGCAAGTGCGCTGCACCGGCGGGCCTTCGCCGTATTCGGCGGTATGCCCGCCGAAGGGGCGCTGATAGATCTTGCCGTCCTCAGTGCGCGAGAGCGGCACGCCGTAATGCTCCAGCTCGTACACCGCCTTGGGCGCCTCGCGGACGAGGTATTCCATCGCGTCCATGTCGCCCAGCCAGTCCGACCCTTTCACGGTGTCGTACATGTGCCATTGCCACGAATCCGGCCCCATGTTGCCCAAGGACGCGGCAATCCCGCCCTGCGCCGCGACGGTATGCGAGCGCGTCGGGAACACCTTGGTCACGCAAGCGGTGCGCAGCCCCTGTTCGGCCATGCCCAGCGTCGCGCGCAGACCCGCGCCGCCGGCGCCCACCACAACCACGTCATAGTCGTGCACTTCATAGGGATAGGCCGTCATTTCAAACCCTCAGAGCGCGATCTTGATCAGCGCGAAAAGCCCGGTCGCGGCAATCACCGCGGCAAGCGAATGGACAAAGATGATCCCGACCTTCAGCGAGGTGCCGCGGGCATAATCCTGCAACATGGTGGTGGCGCCCTTGGCGAAATGCCGCATCGCAACCACCAGCACCAGCGCGGTCAGGATCGCCGGGAACGGCCGGGCGAACGCCTCCACCACCTCGGCGCGGGTGCCGCCCAAAGCGCGGCCGAAAATCCACAGCCAGGTCGGCACCATGAAGGCCAAAGCGACACCCGTCGCGCTCATCGCCCAGTGGTGTTCGGTGCCGGTATGGGCAGAGCCTTTGCCCACAGCGCGTTTGCGGTCGGTCAGATAGCG
>JANLQT010000730.1:0-7328 GCA_031368035.1 Rhodobacterales bacterium
GGCCAAACGAGGCCCGGTCCATAGTGCGCTCAGACGGCATCGAAGGCCCCCAGGCGGCGGGCAAGGCCCAAGTAGATCAGCATGATCAGGATCGGGATCATCGCGAAGGCCGCCGCCAAAGGCACGTTCCCGGCGGTGCCCTGAAACTGATAGACCGCCATGCCGATGAAGGTCTTCGACGTGCCGATGATCTGGGGAATGATGTAGTCGCCAAGCGTCAGCGAGAAGGTGAAGATCGACCCCGCGATGATGCCGGGCAGCGCCAGCGGCAGGGTGACGGTGCGGAAGATCTGGCCGCGTGTGGCACCAAGATCAGCAGCCGCCTCCAACACCGAGGTCGGCACCCGCTCCAGCGAGGCCTGCATCGGCAGGATCATGAACGGCATCCAGACATAGACGAACACGATGAACGTGCCGATATAGCTGGTGGACAGGGAATTGCCGCCGATGCCGGGCAGCGACAAAAGCCCGTCCAGCAGCGGCGATGTCCGCGTCGCCTCGGCGGTCCAGGTGAGAATGCCTTCCTTGGCCAGGATCAGCTTCCAGGCATAGACCTTGACCAGATAGGACGACCACAGCGGCAGCATCACGCCCAGATAGAACACCGCTTTCCAGCGCCCCTTGGCATAGCGTGCGGCGAAATACGCGATGGGAAACGCGATCACGCCCGAAGCGACCGAGACCAGCGCCGCCATGGTCACGGTGCGGATCAGGATATCCATGTTCTGCGGCTTCAGCAGTTCGGCATAGGTCTTCAGCGTAAACTCCGGCACCACGAGGCCGGAAAATTCGTCAATGGAATAAAAGCTTTGCCACAACAGCGCGATCAGCGCGCCCAGATAGATCACGCCCAGCCACAACAGCGGCGGCGCGATCAGCAAGGCCAGCAGCACCCGTGGCCGCAGCCAGAACAGCGCGGTCAGACGGTCGCCAAGGCCGCGGACGGGAAGGATTGCGCTCATGCCGGGCCTCGCAAGGCAGGCGGCGCTGCCCCGTGCATCCCCTGAGTATTTGGCCCAAGATCAAACGCAAGGCGCATCTCTTCATGCATCACGGTGGTGCAAATACTCTCGGGGGGTGCGGGGGGCAGACAGCCCCCCGTGGTGCGGCGGCGGGGCAGGGTCATCCGGCCACCACATGCAAAGCCTCAGGGGCAAAGGCGATGGCAGTGGTGCTGCCGGGGTCCGGCACGGCCTGGCCGGCGGCGACCATGGCGGCGATCTCGGTGCCCTGCATCTGGATCACAACCCGGGTGCCGGTGCCAAGATAGCGCAGCGCGGTGACGGTGCCCATGACCGGGCCGGTGGCGGCGAGCCGTGTCGCCTCTGGGCGCAAGGACGCCCAGGCGGCAGGACCGCCGAGCGCGCGGGTCAGGTCGGGCGGCAGGATATTGGACGAGCCGACGAAATCGGCCACGAACCTGGTCGCCGGGCGGTCGTAGATGTCGGCAGGCGTGCCGATCTGGGCGATCTTGCCTTCCGAGAACACCGCCAGACTGTCGGCCATCGACATGGCCTCGTTCTGGTCGTGGGTGACAAAGACGAAGGTGATGCCCAGCCGCTTTTGCAGCGCCTTCAACTCGTCCTGCATCGCCTCGCGCAGCTTCAGATCCAGCGCGCCCAAGGGTTCGTCCAGCAGCAACACGCGCGGCTCGTTGATCAGCGCCCGGGCCAGCGCCACGCGCTGCCGCTGGCCCCCGGACAACTGCCCGGGCTTGCGGTCGCCGTAGCCCGACAGTTTCACCAGCGCCAGAAGTTCCTCGGCCCTGGTCTGGCGCAGGGCCTTGCCCACGCCCTTGACCATAAGCCCATAGGCCACGTTGTCCCGCACATTCATATGCGGAAACAGCGCGTAATCCTGAAACACCGTATTCACGTTGCGCAGGTGCGGCGGGGTGCGGCTGACATCCTCGCCCATGATGCGGATCGTGCCGCTGGTAGGGCTGTCAAAGCCCGAGATCAGCCGCAGACAGGTGGTCTTGCCGGAACCCGACGGCCCCAGCATGGCAAAGAATGCGCCTTCCTCGATGGACAGGTTCACCCCGTCCACGGCTTTGACGGGTCCGAAATGCCGGGTCACATTGTGAAACTGGACAGCGGTGCTCATCATCGGACTTCCATGGAAATGCCGGGCAGGGTTCATCCCCGCCCGTAGGATGGGTGATTCACCCATCTTTTTGTTGGGGTGGTTCCACGCACCGAAGGCGCGGAACCACCCATCGGTCTTACCGCCCGCCGATCACCGCGATGTAATCGCTGACCCAGCGGTAATAGGGCACGCAGGCCCCGTCCCCTTGGGCGCAATTGGCAACCGGAGTGGTCCAGAAGTGGATCTTGTCGAAGAACTCCGATCCGTTGGCCACACAGCCTTCCGGCGTCTGCAAGCCCGACTTGTCGGTGCAGGCGGCAGGCACCACCGGAACCGAGCCGAACCAGGACGACAGATCGCTTTGCAGGTTCGAGTTCAGCGTATGCTCCATCCACAGATAAGCGCAGTTGGGATGCGTGGCATCACTGGCCAGCATCGTCGTGTCCGCCCAACCGGTGGCGCCTTCTTCGGGAATGGTCTGATCGAACGCCGCGCCTTCGCCCTTCAAGAGGTTCACCTGATAGGGCCAGGACGAGGATGCCACCACGCCTTCATTCTTGAAGTCGTCGGTCTGCACCGCCGCGTCATGCCAATACCGGCCGACCAGCTTGCGCTGCCCGCGCAGCAGGTCCAGTGCGGCGGCATATTGATCTTCGTTCAACTGGTAGGGGTCGGTGATCTTCAGGTCCGGCTTGTGCGCCATCAGATACAGCGCGGCATCGGCGATATAGATCGGGCCGTCATAGGCCTGCACCCGGCCTTTGTTGGGTTTGCCGTCGGGCAGATCCTGCGGTTCGAACACCACCGACCAAGACTTCGGCGCTTCCTTGAACACCTCGGTCGAATAGGCCAGCACGTTCGGGCCCCACTGATAGGGCACGCCGTAATGCACGCCGCCAACAGTGTGCCAGGGCGCATCCGCCAGACGCGGGTCCAGGTTCTTCCAGGACGGGATCAAGTCGGTGTTGATCGCCTGAACCCTTTTGCCGGCCACCATACGCAACGACGCATCGCCCGAGGCGGTGACAAGGTCATAGCCGCCCTCGTTCATCAGCGCGACCATCTCGTCCGAGGTGTTGGCGGTCTTGACCTTCACCATGCAGCCGGTTGCGGCCTCGAACTTGGTGACCCAGTCATAGGCCTTGTCGCTGTCGCCGCGCTCGACATAGCCGGGCCAGGCGACGATCGAAAGCTCGCCTTCGCCAGCGCCGATCGCGGTCATCTGGGCCAGCACCGGCCCTGCTGCGAGGGCGAACGAAAGCATCGCCGTCCCCGTGATCCGAAGTGTTTTCATGGCAGTCTCCCTGTCTGGTGCGCGTTCCTGCGCGGTGCCGCTGATCGCGGTCGTTTGATCAAATTACACTGTGGGCGCATTTAGGCAACCCAAAAGGCACCGTCAGGCGCGCTGGCAACGCAAGGTAAAGGCCGCCAGTTCGCGGTTGAAGCGGGGGCAGTCCTCAACAAAGGGCGCATGGCCGATGCCTTGGTACAGCGACAGCACCGCGCCCGGGATGGCGGCGGCGGTGACTGCCGCCAGTCCGGGCAGGACCAGTTGATCCTCGGTGCCGTGCGTGACCAGCACCGGGCAGGCGATCTGCGCCAGCACTGCGCCGTCGTCCGGAGGGCGGGTCAGATGGGCACGGCGCACCGCGGGGAGTACGCGCATCGTCTGTGCCAGCGCGCGGGACAGAACCTCGGGCGGGGGCGGCAGGTGGTGGCAGGCGGCGACGAAGGCGACAGCGGCGGCGATTTCTGCGGCGAGGTCCGCCCGGCACATCGCGCGCAGATGCTGGTTGCCGGGGCCGTTGAAGGCCGGGTCGGAATTGGTGCGGGCGGCGACATAGTTGATCCCGGCGAGGGCCGCATCGCCATGCAGGCGCAGGTAATCATTGATCAGCCGTCCGGCATAGGACCAGCCCACCAGCACCGGGCGTTTCAGCCCCAGCGCCGCGATCACCGCAGCGGTGTCGCCTGCGAACAGGCTGTCGTCGGCATAGCGCGCCGGGTCCGTGGGCTGGCCGGACGCGCCATGGCCGCGAATGTCATAGGCCACCATCCGGAACTGCGCGCCAAGGCCATCGTCCTGCATCTGCCCCTGCCAGCTTAGCGCGCTTTGGGAAAAACCGTGCAGAAACAAGATCGCCGGGCCGTCCGGAGTGCCGGTTTCATAGGTGGCAAGCTCCAGCCCGTCGGGGCTGCGGACGGTGCCCAGCAGCACCTCAACCACCGCGCATCGCCAGCACCAAGGGCGCATGCGCCTCGGCGATCAGATGTTGATAGCCCGCGACCCGCGCCGGGGTGAAATGTCCCGCCTCGGCCAGAAGGTTCACCGTGCCGATGACATGGCCACTCAAGACCACCGGCACGTTGATGCAGGACCCCAGCCCCAGCGAGGTGATCAGCGCATGGTCGAAGAAATACAGCGCGAATTCCTCGGGCGTGTTGGCGACGAAAGTGCGGTGATGCAGGATCACCTGATCATACCAGCCATCCTTGTGCACCGGCTTGGTGCCCGAGACCGGATATTCCACCGGATGCGAGGTATAGGCACGCCAGGACAGGCCTTTGGCGTCGTCCTGGATCGAGATGGTGAACAGGCGTGTGCCATGCGCGGCGCAGGCGTGGTGAAGTTGGGCGAAGATCTTGTCGGTCATGGCGTCCCCCTCCGGCGCGGCAAGAGTGGCGCGGAAGCAGGGCGGCGCGCAAGGGGGCGGCGCTGCTGGCGCGCTGGGTTCATTCCTTTGCGGTCATTCTTCGCAACCGCCCACGAACACTGATCGCAAGGGCAGGATGGGGGTCTGAAAGCGCGTCCAGCCCGGCGCACCCGGCGTCAACGCAGGCCCAACTGGTGCAGAAGCGCGGCGATCAGGTCGCTGCGCGTGACGATGCCGACAAGTCGCCCCTGATCCAGAATCGGCACGGCGGCCTGCGCGTCCTCTGCCAGCACCCGGATCAGGTCGGACAAGGGCGCGTCGGGCGTCAGGGTCTGCACCGGTTTGGCCAGGGTTTCAGCGGTTCGCGCGGGGCCCGCGTCCAGCAGGGCCGCTTGCGGGATCAGGCCGCCAAACGCGCCGTCCGCCCTGACCACCGGCAGCGATTTGAAGCCATGCCGCTGAAACAGGGCGATCAGTTCGGCCGGGGTAGCCTCTGGCCGCGCGCTGATCACACCCGGCGTCATCACCGCTCCTGCGCGCAGGGCGGAAGGGTCAAGCCCCGGCGACAAGGCCTCGGCGCGGTCGATCACCCGGGCCAGATCCTCGACGCCGATGTTGGCGGCAAGCCGCAACTGGGTCAGGCTTTCCGCCAAAGCCTCGGGCGAGGGGGACAGGCGGTGCGCGGGCGCAGCGGCGGGGGAGTCGGGGGCGGCGGGCTGACGGAACGGATAGGACCGCCCGGTCAGCAGCGCCCAGAAAATGCCGAAACCCACCAGCGTCAGACTGCCCGCCGCCACCGGCGCCCAAATCCAGGACCAGTCCAGCCCCCGCCCCGATAGCCCCGGCCCTGACAGCGCCGTCAGCACCGTGGTCAGCGCCACCGCCCCGCCCGGCGGATGCTGGGCGCGCACCAGCGCCATGGCTGCCACCGCCAGCACCACCGCCAGCGCCATCTGCGCCAGCCCCGGCAGCGGCAACATCAGCACCACCAGCGCCGCCGCCGCCGAAACCGCATTGCCCACCACCACCGGCCAGGGCTGCGCCAGCGGCGACGAGGGCACGACATAGATCAAGAACGCCGAGGCCCCGAACGGCGCGATGATCAGGATGGGCGAGATCGCCCCCGGCGACGCCCATTGCAGCACCAGATTGGCCAGCCCCAGCCCCAGCCCAGCCCCCAGCGCCGCGCGCAGGGTTTCGGGAATACCCGGCAGCGGCAGCGCCGGGCCAAGACCGCGCAGGATCCGGGCGAGCGCGCCGGTCATTGCGGCGGCTTCACGTGCGGCCAGCGCCCCTGCGCCGCGATGATCCAGCCTTCGGCAGGCACAGGAATCCCTGGGGCGGGCAAGTTGGGGTTTTCCTGAAAGAACAGCAGGATATGCTCAATTTCCGTCGGGGTTTCCGGCTCTGCCAGCGCCTGCCAGACCAGCCCGAACCCCTCCAGCAGCAGGCCTTCGGCGTAAAAGGCGATCTCTTCGCCGTCCAGCCCTTCGTCCATGTCCGCCTGCTCGGCCCAGGCGCCGTCTTCGGCCCACAGCACATGGCCCTCGGCCAGCGGAAACCGCAGGCCCAGCTTCAACAGCGGCGCAAGGAAATCTTCGATCGGATCGCGGATTTTCGCCATGATATCACTTCGCCGCCGCGCGCTGATAGGCCGGCCGCGCGCGCAGACGCTGAAGGTAGGCGGTCAGGTTGGGCTCGGTGTCCGGGAAATTCGCGGCAACGGCCCAGGCGAGGCATTGCGTCAGCAGGATATCCGGCACCGTCATCTCGTCGCCCATCAGGAACGGCGCATCGCCCAGCCGGGCGGCCAGTCGTGCCTGATTGCGAGAGAATTCCCACTTCAGACTGTCCTTGATCGCGGGCAGGCGCATCTCCTCGGGCAGCACGAAACTGTGGCGCGAGGCGGTCCACAAAAGCCCCTCGATCTCGTCCAGGATCACTTGGGTGAACCCATCCTGCCGCGCCCGTTCCAGCGTGCCGGCGGGACAGGTGAACCGCTGCGCCCGGTCGGCAAGATAGGTCAGGATCGCGGTGGAATCGGTCAGCGTCACCTCGCCCACCAACAGGACCGGCACCTTGGCCGAAGGGTTGTGCGCCCGCGCCTCGTCCGAACCGGGTCGGGCGGGGATATGGGTGTAAGGCAGGCCCAGTTCCTCCAGCAGCCACAAAACGCGGACAGTGCGGGTGCGGACAGTGCCGATCACGGTCAAAGCCAGCGGTGTCAGGGCGTCACTCATCGTCTCTCCCGGTTCAAAAGGGCCACCCGCAACAGCGCGCGTTCCAGCACGGCCATCGCGGGGGCCTTGCTGGTGGACCGCAGCGTCAGGTCGGTTTCAATCAGCGTCGCCATCGCGGCTTCCAGCTTGGGCACGGGCCAGCGGCTGGCCTGCGCCGCCATGCCGTTCTGGCGGTTGCCGAAGCCATAGGTGCGCTTGGCCGCCACCGCCGTTCCCGCCGGATCGGTGGCGATGGCATGGAGCGCGCGGAAATAGCGCTGCACCGGAATGACAGCCCCACCGCCAGCGTCCCCTGCGCTTCCAGCCGCCGGACTAAGGGGCCGATGCGGGCGGCCTGCTCGTCCGC
>JANLQT010000733.1:0-4704 GCA_031368035.1 Rhodobacterales bacterium
GCTGCTCTTGCGCGAGGGACGCAAGCCCGAGATTGCTGAAGGTATCCTGGCCGCGATCAAGGCCGGGATGGAGACGCGGCAAGAGGATCTGCCGCATGTCGCCGAGGACCGCGAGCAGATGCAGGTCAACCCGGCGCTGGCGGATCTGCTGCGGGTGCTGCTGAAGGCCAAGTCCGAAAGCCTGGGGGTGGCGCCGAAGCTGATCGCCTCGGCTGCCGATCTGGACAGCATCGCGGCCGGGCGCCGGGACTGCGATGCCTTGCACGGCTGGCGGTCCGAGGCGTTTGGCGAGGATGCGATCCGGCTGTGCAAGGGCGAGATTGCCTTGTCCGCCAAGGGACATGAGGTCAGAATCGTCCGGCTTTGAGGCGACGGGTCCGTATCCGGGCGTGTGAAGGATGCAGAGCGGGGGATGAACATCGCCCCGCATCCGTTTGATTTCAGGGCAGGATCATTCCACGATCACATGCCAGACGCCGCCTTTTCCGTCGCCGGTCGCGTCGCCTTTGGCCTTGTCGCCGATGAAGAAATACACCGGCTTGGCGTCATAGGCCCATTGCTTGGTTCCGTCCGTCCGGTCCACCGACGTCCAGCCTTCCCCCATCTTTTCGTCGGCCGTGGCCAGATAGGGCGGCCAGTTCTTCGCGCAATCGCCATAGCAGGCAGACATGCCGTCCTTGTCGTTGTCGAAGATGTAAAGCGTCATGCCCTTGTCGTCGGTCAGCATCCCTGCGGCGGCAGCAAGTTGCGGCAGGAATGCGGTCCCGGCCATCACAATGGCCGCATAGAGTGTCATCCGAGTCATCGTTATCTCCCAAGCGGGGCCAACCCGCACATGGACGGCGCAAGATCAACCGGACGCGCCCCTGGGGCCTGCCGGTCTTGCGCGGGATCGCCCATCGGAAGGAGGGTGGCGACCGCGTGAAATGATACGCCAGTTGCCCAAGTCTGGGCAGGGACCAAGGTCCGACTGACCGATCACGAAGGCGCGATGAAGCGGCGTGCCGATAACCCGGGCGCGCGTTGGTCACTGACTGGGGGCGGCGATCAAGTGTCCAGCCGGTGGGTGCCCAACCCCGCTGCGCAAGTTTTCGCAAGGGCCGGCGTGACGGGATGATCGGCGCTGGATCCACAGTCTGGCCGAGTTGCGCACCCAAAGTCCCGGCCCCGGGAAGGCGAGCAAGACTCTGATGCGAAGGAAGAGTTCGGCTTCGGCGCGGGGGATCGAACCCATGACCTGCTGACCAGCAGTCAGGTGATCGACCATCTGACCGAGCGCGGCGCCATCGACCCAGCCCAGTTCTACGAAAGCCCTGCACCGATCTCGGCGGCCAAGGAATATGCGGGCTGTGCAGTGCTGACCAGGTTGAAACAATCATCGGTCTGATTGAAAAAATCAGTTTAAAGGGCGGTGGCCCAATTCTTGGTGGAGTTTGGGCGCCTTATGAGGCGGGATGCGCCGCCGCTTGGTGCGCCGCCTCACTGGCCTGAACCTGCCGCCCCTCTGCGCGCCATTCGGGCAGGCCGCCCTCCAGGCGCCGGGCGTTCAGGCCCAGTTGACGCAACCGGGCGACGGCTTGGTGGGCGTAGACGCAATAGGGGCCACGGCAGTAGGCCACGATGTCGGGGCCAGCCTTCAAGCGCTGGGCGAGGGCATCAAGGGCGGTCAGATCGACGCGCATGGCACCGGGGATATGGCCCAGGGCGAACTCGTCTTCGGGCCTGATGTCCAGCAGGGTCACAGAGCCTTCGTTCAGCCGCGCGGCCAGTTCGTCGCGGGTGATGGGGTCAGGCGATACGCCGCCCGACAGGTCTTGCAGGATTTCGCCCACGACCGACAGGTTCCGCTCGGCGATCTGGCGCAGCAGGTCCATCAGCACCAGCGTCTTGTCATCGGTCAGCCGGTAGATCACCGACTTGCCCGCCCGCTTGCTGGTGACCAGCCCGGCGCGGCGCAGCTGTTGCAGGTGCTGCGAGGCGTTGGCGATGGTCACGCCGACCTTGGCCGCCAAAGCCTCGACCCCACGCTCGCCTTGCGACAGTTGTTCCAGCAGCATCATGCGGTGCGGCGCGCCAAGGGCACGGGCGACAAGCGCGTATTCGTTGAGCAGGGCAAGTTTCGGCGTCATTGACAGGTCTGGCCTCAGGGTCTAGCTCATTCAAGTAGTCGCTTGAATGTAGCGAGCCCAAGGACCGGGGGCAAGCCTGCCTCGGGGCCAGATTCCAAGGAGGCCGATGATGATCCTGCGCCAGTTCCTGCATTCCGACCCGGTGGCGGCGTCGTATCTGTTCGGCTGCGGCGGCAAGGCTGCCTGTGCCGTGGTCGATCCGGTGGGCGATATTGCGCCCTATCTGAAGGCCGCCGAGGCGATGGGGATGCGTATCCTTTACGTCATCGACACCCATCTTCACGCCGACCACGTCTCGACCGGGCGCGCGCTGGCACAGGCTGCGGGCGCGGAATATGTGCTGCACGCCGAGGCTGCCGCCAGCTTTGCCTTCAAGGGCGTCAGGGACGGCGAGGTGCTGGAACTGGGCAATGTCACCGCCCAAGTCCTGCACACGCCCGGCCACACGCCCGAGCATATCGCGCTGGTGGTCACCGACCGCACCCGGTCGTCCGAGCCGTGGTTCGTGCTGACCGGGCATACGCTGATGGTCGGCGATCTGGGCCGCACCGAACTTGCCTCCAGCGCCGAAGACGGGGCGCGGGCGCTGTTCCGTTCGGTGCAGGTGCTGAAGGCGCTGCCAGAGTATCTGGAGGTGCTGCCGGGCGCCTATTCCGGTTCAGTCTGCGGGCGCAAGCTGAGCGGCAAGCCCACATCGACCATCGGCTTTGAAAAGCGCAACAACGCGGCCTTCGGCATCGAGGACGAGGCGGAGTTCGTGGCGGCGATGACCGCCGATATTCCCCCGCCGCCGCCCGAGGCCGCGCGCACCCGCGCCATCAACTCTGGCGACAGGACCCCGGCATGACGAAAGGTGAGCTTGTTCTTGGCATCCGCGAGAACCGGACCCAGTTCGTCCATCAGCTGATCCAGGTGCTGCTGGTGGGCTTCACCATCGGCATGATGCGGACGGTGGTTCCAGCGCTGGCCGAAACCGAGTTCGGCGTCGCCAAAGGGTCTTTCCTGCTGCTGACCGCCTTCGTGGTGGCGTTTGGTGTGGTGAAGGGCTGCATGAACTTTGTCGCGGGGCGATTGTCGGAACGCATCGGTCGCAAGCGCGTGCTGCTGCTGGGTTGGATCGTCGCCATCCCGATCCCGGTGATGATTTATGTGGCGCCAAGCTGGGGCTGGATTGTCGCGGCCACCGTGCTTTTGGGCGTCAATCAGGGTCTGTGCTGGTCGATGACGCAAACCGCGAAGCTGGATTTCACCCGGGCGGATCAGCGCGGGCTGACGCTGGGGCTGAACGAGTTCTCCGGCTATGTCGGGGTGGCGCTGGCCGGGATCATCACCGCCTATGCCGCCAGTGTTTTGGGGGCGCGGCTGGGGCTGCTGATCTTTGGCGGCGTAGTGATCGGGCTGGCGCTGGTCCTGACGCTGGTTTGGGTGCAGGACACGCTGCCCTGGGCCAAGGCCGAGGCGGCGCGGCACCGGGCCAAGGCCACGAGCGCCTTTCGCCCGCGCTATCCGCAAGGCGTGTCCGAGCATCCCGGCACCTGGGAGATTTTCGCGCTGATGACCTGGCGCGACCGGCGGCTGGCGGCGGTATCGCAGGCCGGGCTGGTGGAGAAGTTCGTCGATGCGCTGGTCTGGGTGATGGTCCCGGTGTTTCTGCGCGACCATGGGGTCAGCCTGCCGGGCATCGGCTGGATCGTCGGTGTCTACGGGTTTGTCTGGGGCGGCTCGCAGCTGTTCACCGGACGGCTGTCGGACCGGGTGGGGCGGTTTTGGCCGAACGTGCTGGGCATGTGGATTTGCGGGGCGGGGATTGCGCTGATGGTGCTGGGGGACGGCTTCGCATGGTGGGCGGTTTCGGCGGGCATCGCGGGTTTCGGCATGGCGCTGCTGTACCCGAACCTGTCCGCAGCCGTCGCTGACATCACCCCGCCAACCTGGCGCGGGTCGGCCATCGGCATCTACCGGTTCTGGCGCGATCTCGGCTATGGCATCGGCGCGCTGGGTCTTGGGCTGGCCGCGCATTTCAGCGGTAGCGCCGTGGCGGCGTTCTGGTTCGTAGCGGCGTCGATGGCGCTGTCGGGGGCGGCGCTGTGGTTCTGGGGCGAGGAAACCCACCCGCGCCTGAACCCGGCGGATTGACGCCTTACCCCTGCCGTTCCGGGTTGAACCGAAGCATCCGCAGGGCGTTCAGCGTGACGAGGACCGTCGCCCCGGTATCGGCCATGATCGCGATCCAAAGCCCGGTGACCCCCAGGATCGTCGTTATCAGAAACACCGCCTTCAGCCCCAGCGCGATGGTCACGTTCTGCCGGATGTTGCCCATCGCGGCCCGCGCGAGCCGGATCATCGCGGCCACGTCTGTCACGCGGTTCCTTAGCAACGCGGCCGACGCGGTCTCCAGCGCCACATCCGTGCCCGACCCCATCGCGACACCAACCGAGGCTGCCGCCAAAGCAGGCGCGTCGTTGATCCCGTCGCCGACCATGATGACGCCGCCCGCCGCCGCCATCGCCTTGATCGCCGTCACCTTGTCGCCCGGCATCAGATCGGCGCGGTATTGCACGCCCAGCACCCCGGC
>JANLQT010000743.1:0-2509 GCA_031368035.1 Rhodobacterales bacterium
CCCTGCGTCGGGGTCGCCTCGTGTCGAACTCGCCCGGGTCAGCCCCGCAATTCTCGCAGGGCAGAGACAACCATTTCATGATCCTGCACATCTGGCAGTCCGCTGACGGCGGCAGTTCCGATCAACGTGCCGCCCTTCAGCATCAGCGGCACGCCGCCACCCGAAGCGACATACTCGGCCTCGGGCAGCCGGAACCGGCCGTTGAAGTCATATCCCGCCGCCTCGGCCTCCAGCCGCATGGCCAACGAGCTGCGGTGGAACCGGTGCGCAACCGCCCGCTTGCGCGCGGTCCAGTCCAGATTGTCCAGCGTCGCGCCCGGCATCAGGACCGAGAACACCAGCGCCGTGCCATGCGTCACGGTGATCGCCACTGGCGCCTTGGCACGCGCCGCCGCCTCGCGCATCCGCAGGCCCAGCGCCCAGCCGAAATCATAGTCGAAGCGGTCCTGCAGCAACTCCTCCGCCTCGGCGGCAAGGCGGTCCAGCGTATAGGTCATTTCAGCGTCCAGTTCTGCGTGGAGGGCTCAGTTGCCCTGTTCGGTCGGATAGGCGACATAGGCAAAGCGGGCATTGTCGGGCGACCAGCTGTTGACGTTGATCGTGCCCTGTCCCCCGAACAACCGCGCGACGGTGACGGCCCCGGCCCAATCGCCGCCCCGGACCACTTTCAGCTCGACCCACTTGTTCTCGGGGTGGCCTTGGGTGCGCGGCGGATAGGCCAGATAGACCGCCGTTCTCCCATCCGGCGACAGATGCGGGAACCAGTCCACGGTCGTCGCATTTGACAACCGCTCCACGCCGGACCCATCCGGCCGCATCCGCGCGATCTGGGCATGGCCCGAGAACGTCTCGGTGTTGAAATACAGCCACTGACCATCGGGGCTGTATTCCGGCCCATCCGCCGCCGCCCCGCCCGAGGTTATCTGGGTAAAACCCTGACCGTCCGCGCCCAAAGTGCAAATCTCGGCCGAGCGGAACCGAAAGCCGGTTTCGGTGAAATCGGCCCGCACGCCGACAAAGGCCAGTTCTTGCCCATCGGGCGAGACGCCATGCAGGAAGTGCAACATGCCCTCTGGTGTGCCCGTACCCGTCACCCGCACCGCCGCCCCGCCCACCCGCGGCGCGCGGTAGATGTGCCAGTCGTCAAAGGCCGAGACATAGATATGCGCGCCGTGCGGATCCAGCACATGGTCATTGTTCAGCGGCGGCACGCCGGTCAGCGCGATGGGCAGCAGCATGGTTCGATCCACTGGCACGCACCACAGCGTGCCCGCGCCGTTCAGGATCAGGGCATCGCCCTGCAACGCCCAATTCGGCGCCTCAAGCAGCAAATCACCTGTCTCGAACAGCAGGCTGTTCTTGCGCGTGCGGATGTCATGCACCCAGATCTGGCACCGCTGGCCGGGGGTCAGATCTCGCGGCGGAACCTTCATGACAGCACCTTTCCTCTGGCGGCAATCAACGCCTGATCCATCACCGCCAAGACGTTCAGCGTCAGGTCGTGGGGAAGTAGCGGGCTTTGCGTCAGCCCGGCCCGCAGACAGCACCCGGCCTCTTCGATTTCCCAGCGATAGCGGTCTTCGGCGGCGGGCTCCACCAGATCCTGCACCGCAGCCCCCCGGGCGCTGATCTGCGCCCGGCCGGGGTTGACCAGGTTGTCGGTGACCGCCAGCCAGCCCGCATCGCCGATCAGCTGAAAGCCCGATGGCCCCGCCCCCTGCGCGCCCGCCACCAACCCTCCGCTCATCGCAGCAATCCCTTGGAACGAGGACATCTGGATCGCCGCACTGCTGTCGACGCCATTGGCGCTTTTGACTGCCGAGGCGGTGACCTTGGCCCCCTCCAACAAACCCGGCGCCAGCGCGGCGAGGATGTTCAAGGGATAGACTAGACACTCCAGGATATAGCTGCCCCCCAACGCCGGATCATCGACGCGGTGCCCCGGCGGCAGACCGATCGGGCCCAGCATCGCGGTAAATGCGCGCGGGATGCCGATGTCCCCCGCCTGAACCCGCGCAACCAGCGCGCGCATCAGCGGGTTGCACAGGGTCCACATTGCCTCCATCAGGAACAGGCCACGCGCGCGCGCGACAACTCGACCAGCGCCGCGCCCTGAACCGCATTCAGGGCGAACGGCTTTTCCAGCATCACCGGCTTGCCGGCATCCAGCATCGCCTTGGCATGCGCGAAATGGTGGCTGTGCGGCGTGGCGACATAGACGATGTCCACCTCCGGATCGGCGGCCAGGGCGGCGTAATCACCATAGGCGCGGTCGATGCCGTGGTGTGCGGCGAAGGCTTGCGCCTTGCCCAGATCACGCGAAGCAACGGCCACACACCGCGCGCTCGGGGTGCGGGCCATATCTTCGACAAACATGCCGGCGATGAAGCCGGGGCCAAGGATGCCCCAGCGGATGTCAGCTTGGGCCATGCCGCTTACAACTCCTTGATCCGCACGTTGCGCCAGCGGCAGGCGGCGCCGCGGCCGCAGCGGCCTTCCTTCAACATGC
>JANLQT010000750.1:0-2536 GCA_031368035.1 Rhodobacterales bacterium
CCCCGAACATCTGCTGATCCGCGAAGACAGCGCGGCTTTCGACCTCGCGGTCGAGATGGTCGAGAACCTTGGCGGCACGCGCTTTGCCCACGGCCTGCTGCCCGATGGCACCGCCGTGGTGGCCGAAGCACGCGAGCACCCCGGCCTCAGGGCGGGCGACCGCATCCCGCTCGCCTTCGCCCCCGGTCGCACGATGTTCTTTACCCACGAAGGCGCGCGCTTGCGAGTGCAGGCATGACTCGAGAACTGTGGTATCAAAGCCCGGCCTCCGAGTGGACCGATGCGCTGCCGCTGGGCAATGGCCGCCTTGGCGCGATGGTTTTTGGCGGCGTTACGCGGGACGAGTTTCAGCTGAACGAGGACACCTTGTGGTCGGGCGGCCCCTACAACCCCGCCAATCCAGACGCGCCCACCCATCTGGCAAAGGTCCGCACGCTGCTGTTTGCCGGTAAATATGCCGAGGCCGAGGTTCTGGCCAACCGTCACCTGATGGGCAAACCCTATCTTGGCATGTCCTACCAACCCACGGGCCGCCTCCTGCTGGATTTCGACAACCGGTCGCTGTTTTATGACTATCGCCGCAGTCTGGACCTGTCGCGGGCCCTAACGGAAACCCGCTACACTCTGGACGGCACCCGCCATTTGCGCACCGCGTTTTCCTCTGCCGCCGACGGCATTCTGGTGATCCGACTGACAGCCGACCACCCCAGTGCGATCAGTTTTGCCGCCGATTTCCTATCCGAACAGCCGGGCGCGTTAAGCTTTGCGGGCAACCGTCTGCACTGGCAGGGCCGCAACCGGGCCGAGCATGGCATCCCCGCCGCCCTGCGCTGGACAATGCAGGCCCGGGTTCTGGTTGAGGGCGACACAGTGACCGTGTCCAACGACCGGGTTCAGGTCACCTGGGCCACCTCTGCGACGATCCTGCTGGACATCGCCACCAGCTTTCGCCGTTTTGACGACGTCTCGGCCGACCCCGAGGCGCTGACCGAGGCCCGCCTGAACGCGGCTGAGGCCTTGGGCTATGACGCCCTGCTGGCCCGCCATCTGGCCGCCCATGCCGACCTGTGGGACCGCTTTGCCATCGACCTTGGCACTTCGCCTGCCGCCGAACTGCCCACCAACCAGCGCATCGAAAACTTCGCGACGGCCGCGGACCCTGATCTTGCAGCGCTCTATGTCGACTATGGCCGCTACCTGACCATCGCCTCCTCTCGACCCGGCACCCAGCCCGCCAATCTGCAAGGCATCTGGAACAAGGAAATCCGCCCACCATGGGGGTCCAAGATGACCACCAACATCAACCTGCAAATGAACTACTGGCTGACCGATGCCGCGAACCTTGCCCCCTGTGTTGAGCCGCTGATCGCCTTGGCCGAGGATCTCAGCATCACCGGCGCTGAAATGGCGCGGGTGCATTACAAGGCGCGTGGCTGGGTTCTGCACCACAACACTGACCTGTGGCGCACCACCGGTCCGGTCGACGGCGCGCAATGGGGCGTGTGGCCGACAGGCGGCGCGTGGCTGTGCGCGCAACTGTGGGACCATGCAAGGTTCGAAGGCTTCCCTGAACCCCTCGTCACCCGCCTGCGCCCGATACTGGAGGGGGCGGCGCGGTTCTTTCTGGACACGCTGCAACCCCTGCCGGGCACCGACTTTTTGGTGACAGCGCCGTCCTTGTCACCCGAAAACATCCACCCCCACGGTGCCACGCTCTGCGCGGGTCCGGCGATGGACAACCAACTGCTGCGCGATCTGTTCGACGCCGCGGCCACGGCCACCCAAGACCCCGCCTTGCGGGCCGAGGTCCAAGCCGCCCGCGCCCGCCTGCCCGCCGACCGCATCGGCGCACAAGGACAATTGCAAGAATGGCTTGAGGATTGGGACGCCGATGCGCCGGAAATCCACCACCGGCACGTCTCGCACCTGTACGCCCTGTATCCCGGTCTGCAAATCGACATAAACCGCACACCCGCCCTTGCCGCCGCCGCCCGCCGTTCGCTGGAAATTCGCGGCGATGATGCAACAGGCTGGGGAATCGGCTGGCGCATCAACCTGTGGGCGCGGCTGGGGGATGGCGAGCGGGCCTTTTCGGTGGTGCATCGGCTTTTGCACCCCGCCCGCAGCTACCCCAACCTGTTCGACGCCCACCCGCCCTTCCAGATCGACGGCAATTTTGGCGGCGCTGCGGGGATATTGGAGATGCTGGCCCAGTCGGATGGCGGCGACATTCACCTGCTCCCGGCCCTGCCGATCGCTTGGCCGGAGGGGCGCATCCGTGGCTTGCGGCTGCGGGGTGGGGTGACGCTGGAGATGGACTGGCAGGCGGGGGACCTGCAATCGCTGATCATCGAATGTGAGCACCCTTATTCAGGTCGGATCTTCGGCAACGGCAGCGTGTTGGCAGGTAACTTGCCGGCGGGGCGGAGCAAGCTCGATCTCGTGGCGGGATCAGTTTCGCTCTGACAGTGCCGATGTGACCGGTGGGCTATGCTGCTGGGGAGTTGACCCGCGAAGGGCAAGAAAAGGCCAATTC
>JANLQT010000752.1:0-3119 GCA_031368035.1 Rhodobacterales bacterium
ATCAGCCAGACCACGGTGTCTTTCACCGAGGTGTCGCTGCTGCCCCTGCTCGCCCGGGGGGAGCGCAATGTTTGAAGACGAGCCAGAACCGGACTTCGAGATTTTCTCGGCGCTCCTGTTCAACTCGCTGAAGGCCATCACTTTCATGTTCTTCATCTCGTTTGCGATGATCAACAAACCGGCGGATGCGGGCAAGGTCGATCCCAAGGCGGAAATGCTGATCACCGTCAGTTGGCCCGACAACAACACCGATGACGTGGACACTTATGTGATGGACCCGGCGGGCAACGTGGTATGGTACAACCAGCGCGAGGCCGGGCTGATGCATCTGGACCGCGATGACCGGGGCATGTTCAAGGACGTGATCCTGTTCAACAACAAGGAAGTTTCGAACCCGCTGAACCAGGAAATCATCTCGTTCCGGGGGCTTGAGGATGGCGAATACATCGTGAATATCGTGCATTACATCGCCAATGGCACGGCGCCGCTGCCGGTGCAGGTGAAGGTGGAAAAGCTGAACCCCACGGTGAAGGTTGTCTATTACGACACGCTGATGCTGGCCGGGACCGGCGACGAAAAGACCGCCGTGCGGTTTACTCTGCAAGGACAGGACGTTCTGAACGTGAACAACACGCCGAAAAGTCTGGTCGAGCTGACGCGGACGGACGGCGGCAAGGACGGCGCGGGCACTTCTGCGCCCCAGCCGATTCCCTCGCTGGATGCCGTGACGGGCGCGGTGATCCAGCAATGACTTTCACCATCCTGACCTTGACGGCGGCCTATGCTCTGGTGGCGGCGCTGCTGACCTATCTGGTGCTGCTGGCGCCCTTGCACTGGGTGTTCAAGGGGCTGGCAACCCTTGCCACCGTGGCCCTGATCCCGCTGACCCTCCTTGGCATTGGCGAATTGCGCGGTCTGCCGACCGACGGGCCGATCCCGCCCAGTTTCCGCATGCTTTGGGCCCAGGTGATCGACCCCAATCCGCTGAAGGGCGAGACGGGGCATGTGTTCCTGTGGCTGCAAACTCTGGACGAGGCCAACTTCCCGTTGGGTCAGCCGCGCGCATGGGCTTTGCCCTATTCCGACGATTTGAAGATCAAGGTGAATGAGGCGATGGGCAAAATCTCGCAAGGCGAGACCATGCAAGGCAAGGTCGATGCCAAGAAGGCGCTGCCCAAGGCCACCGCCGAGGCGCTGGCGCAGGAAATCCAGGCCGGGCTGCTGCCCGGCAAGCCCGGCGGCAGTTCCACTGCGGGCGAGCGGATCTACCAGTTCGAAGCCTCGATGCTGACTTTCGCGCCGGAAGCAGCGCCGGTGACACCGGGGAAGGCGCCGTAAGGCGGCAGGGACTTGGTCTGCAGTATTTGGGCCCCGGTATTTGGGCCCCGATATTTGGTCCCGTAGGTCGGGCGATAGCCCGACTCTCTGGCGTCGTCAAAGAGTCAGGCTGTCGCCCGACCTACGGCGTTGCGCTACTTAGGCCGGGCGTTGCGGGCCGGTCAGGGTGATATAGGCCTCGGTCAGATCGGTGGTTCCGGCCCCGGCGATGATCTCGGCGGGGGTGCCGAAGCCCTTGATCTCACCCGCGATCAGCAGCGCGATGCGGTCGGCCCCGGCGACTTCCTCGACCAGATGGGTGGCCCACAGCACCGACAGGCCGGTGGCGAGGGTGATCTGGCGGACGTGGTCCACGAGGTTGCGCCGGGCGGCGGCGTCAAGACCGGTGGTGGGTTCGTCCAGCAGCAGCAACTTGGGTTCGGGCAGAAGCGCGCGGGCAATCTCGGCCCGGCGCTGGTTGCCGCCGGACAGTTTGCGCACCTGTTTGTCCAGCAGGGGCACGATGTCCATCAGTTCGGCCACCGCGCCGATGCGCGCCTTCAGCTTGCGGCCGAACAGGCCGAACAGGCCGCCGAAGAATTTCAGATTGGCCCTGACGGTGATGTCGGCATCCAGCGAGCGCGCCTGAAACACGATCCCGAGCTGGCCAAGGATCATGGCGGAATGGGAGCGGTAGTTCAGACCGAACAATTCGACCTGCCCTGCGTCCGGGGCAAACAGGCCGGATGCGATCTGGAACAGGGTGGATTTGCCTGCACCATTGGGGCCCAGCAGACCGATCACCTCGCCCGTCCGAAGCTCCAGACAGACGGATTTGAGCGCGGGCTGGCCGGCATAGGATTTGCTGACCTGATTGAGGCGCAGCACGGGCTGGGCAAGCTGCGGCAAGGCAACAGACATTTCAGCAGTCATGGTGTCACCCCTTGGGTTTCGGCTTCGATGCGGTCGATTGCCCCGGCGATCTGGCCACGGCTGCGGGCGGCCGGGTCCGGGCCAAGGTCGATATCGGCCAGCACCCGCACCGGACGGTGGGCGATCAGCACAGCGCGGTGCGCAAGGCGGGCGGCATCTTCCGGGTCATGACTGACAAGGACTACGGTTGGCCGGCTGTCTGGATCAGCCCAGCCATCAGCGCCTGCAAGTCGCGCACCACGGCGCGGTCGAGCGAGACAAACGGCTCGTCCAGCAGCCACAGCCCCGGATTGACGATCAGCGCCCGGGCGAGGCCGAGCCGCCGCTGCATCCCGCCGGACAATTGCCGCGGCCAGGCCTCTGATTGTCCGGCAAGCCCGACGCTGGCCAGCGCCGTTTCGATATCGGCCGGTGTCAGGCCCGGACGAACGGCGCGCAGATTGCCCGCGACCGTCAGCCAGGGCAGCAGGCGGGCGTCCTGAAACACCAGACCGGGCACCGGCGCTGCGTCCGCCGGCACGCCGTCCACCAGCGCCGCGCCGTCAAATGCCGTTTCGACCCCGGCAAGGATGCGCAGCAGCGTCGTCTTGCCCACGCCCGAGGGGCCGATCAGTGCGACGGTCTGGCCGGGGGCGACGTCCAGCACGAAATTCTGGAACAGCGGAGCCGCCCCGGCAAAGGCCATGCGGGTCAGGTTCAGGTTCAGGCCCGGTCCGTTCAGATTGGGCGCGTTCAGGCTTGATCGCTGCGCCATGCCAGCCACCTCCGCTCCAGCGGGCCAAGGCCGAGGTGTTCCAGCGCCATCACCAGCGCGACGAACACAGCGGTATAGGCAAGGATCGCGGGCAATCTGCGCGCCGTTCGTCCGG
>JANLQT010000004.1:0-2632 GCA_031368035.1 Rhodobacterales bacterium
GGGGGGGGCTGGGGGCCGGTGGGGGGGGCTTGATCGCCCTTGCGGTGCATCCCGACACCCTTCAGAAAAGGCGTCAGCACGGAAGCTGCGTCGTGGGAGTGAGGCTGGATATGAGCGAGACGATGCAGGCGGTGATCTGCAATGCCCCCCACGAGATCGCGGTGGAGGCCTGGCCGATGCCGGTGCCCGCGCCGGACGAGGTGCTGCTGCGCATCGTGCGGGCCGGGATTTGCGGCACGGATTACCATATCTATGCGGGGCTGCATCCGTTCCTGAGCTATCCAAGGCTGATCGGGCACGAATTGGCCGGCGTGGTGGTCAGCGCGCCGCCCGGCAGCGGCTGGCAGGCCGGGCAACTGGCCGTCATCAACCCCTATGTCGCCTGCGGCGCCTGCCATGCCTGCCGTCTGGGTCTGCCCAATGCCTGCATGAAGATCGCGGTGCTGGGCGTGCACCGGGATGGCGGGATGGCGCAGTATCTGGCGCTGCCGGCGCGCAATCTGGTTCCGGCGGAGGACCTGACGCCCGATCAGGCGGGCTCGGTGGAGTTTCTGGCGATCGGCGCGCATGCGGTGCGGCGCGGGGCGGTGCGGCCGGGCCAAAGGGTGCTGGTGGTCGGCGCGGGCCCGATCGGCATGGGGGCTGCGATCTTTGCCCGGATCGCCGGAGGGGACGTGACGGTGGCCGACCGCGAGGCAGACCGGCTGGCGCTGGTGCAGGGTGCGACGGGGGGAAAGGTCATCCTGGCGGATGCGCATCTGGCGCAAGCGGTGGCGGCGGCCACGGGCGGCGACGGGTTTGACGCGGTGTTCGACGCGACGGGCAATGCCCCTTCGATGGAGGCAAGCTTTGCCCATGTCGCCCATGGCGGCGTGCTGGTTCTGGTGGGGCTGAACAAGGGTTCGGTCGGTTTCAGCGACCCCGAGTTTCACCGCCGCGAAATGTCGGTCATGGCCAGCCGCAACGCCACGCGGGTGGATTTCGACACGGTGATGGCTGCGATGCTGTCGGGCGAGGTGGATGTGGCGCGGCTGATCACCCACCGCACCACGCTGGCGCGGGTGGCGAGCGACCTGCCGCATTGGGCCGGGCACAAGGCCGGGCTGATCAAGGCGATGGTGGAGATTGGGGCATGACGATGCGGGTTCTGCAATTCGGCACCAGCCGGTTCCTGCAGGCGCACGCGGACCTGTTCCTGCACGAGGCCCGCGAACAGGGTCAGGACATCGGGCCGATCACGGTGGTGAAATCCACGCCCGGCGCCGAACGCGCGGGCCGGGTGCAAGCCTTTGCCGATCCCGCCGGGTTTCCGGTGCGGATTCGCGGGCGGGAGGATGGGCGCGACGTCGACCGCGTGGTGCAGGTGCGCAGCGTCACGCGGGCGCTGGAGGCGTATCGGGATTGGGCCCGGCTGGCCGAGGTGTTCGCGGGCGAGACAGAGATCGTGATCTCGAACACCGGCGAGACGGGTTATGCGCTGAGCCCGGCGGATTGGCAGCGGCCGGTTGAGGGTTGGGTGCCGGGCGGGTTTCCGGCCAAGCTGCTGGCGCTGTTGCGCCATCGCTTTGACCATGGCGCGGCGCCGGTGTTGATTCTGCCCTGCGAGCTGGTCAGCGAGAATGGCAAGGTGCTGCGGGAGTGTCTGACCGATCTGGCGGCGGCCTGGGGGGAGGGCGCGGCGTTTGCCGCCTGGCTGGCCGGGTCGGTCACGATCTGCGACACGCTGGTGGACCGGATCGTGTCCGAAGCGCTGGAGCCGGTGGGCGCGGTGGGCGAGCCTTACGGGCTGTGGGCAATCGAAACGGTGCCGGGGATGGCCCTGCCCTTCCGGCATCCCAAGGTGGTCTATACCGACGATCTGACGCCCTATCTGCGGCTGAAGCTGCATATCCTGAACCTGGGCCACAGCTGGCTGGCGCAGCTTTGGCTGCCCGGCGCGCGTCCGGCACAGGAAACGGTGCGGCAGATGCTGGACGATCCGGCGGTGCTGGCAGGGTTGATGCGGCTGTATCGGGACGAGGTGATCCCGGGTTTCGCGGCGCGGGGCATGGGGCCTGCGGCGTCGGACTATGTCGCGCAAACCGTGGAGCGGTTCCGCAACCCGTTCCTGGACCACCGGCTCAGCGACATCGCGCAAAACCACGCCGCCAAGATCGAGCGGCGGGTGGCGGCATTTCTGGTTTGGGTGAAGGAGGTGGACCCAGCCCTTGCGCTGCCGGGTCTTGAAGACCTCGCGCGCCGGGCGGGTTGATCCGGGCGGGCGGGGCCGGGCGCGGGACGCGACGGAACAGATGGCGGGGCCGGGGTCAGCTTACCCCATAGACTTCGCGCGCGCGTTCGGCTGTCAGAAGGCCGTTCTTCACGTCGCGCCGCACCAGAGCCGGATCGCGCGCTTTGGGATCGCCAAGACCGCCGCCGATGCCGGTGACGACGCGGATCACATCGCCTTCATGCGTGACAAGGCCCGAGACAAAGGCATAGCGCTGCACGTCGCCGGTCTTGGGGCGGAACTCGATGTAGTTGGGCGAGCCGTCGTGGCCGCCTTCCACCCCCCAGGCCGGGAATTTGGAGCGGGTGTAGCCGGCGGTCAGAAAGCCGTCGTCGGCGCGCAGGCGGTAATCCATCACGATGC
>JANLQT010000037.1:0-6205 GCA_031368035.1 Rhodobacterales bacterium
CGCGGGGGTCATCCTGACCAACGGCGAGGTGGATGCCGTCGCGGGCCTGTTGTCGCTGCGCGAGGGTCAGGCGTTCGGACTTTACGCCCATGCCCGGGTGCTGGACCTCTTGGAGATGAACCCGATCTTCAACGTGCTGGATCGCCAGAAAGTGCCGCGCCTGACCATCCAGACCGGCGCGCCCTTTGAACCCGCCCTGCCTGACGGCACCCCTTCGGGCCTTGTGGTCGAGGCGTTCGACGTGCCCGGCAAGATCGCCTGGTACATGGAGGGTCAGGCCAAGGGCGAGGCAGGCGACACTTTGGGCCTGACACTGCGCCCTACCCTTGGCGGCCCGACGGTCCACATCCTGACCGCCTGCGCCCGCATCGACGACGCCCTGCGCGCGCGTCTGCACGGCGCGGATCTGGTGTTCTTCGACGGCACGCTCTGGACCGATGACGAGATGATCCGCGCTGGCCTGTCACACAAGACCGGCCAGGCGATGGGCCATATCTCGATGTCCGGCCCGGACGGCAGCATCGCCGGGCTGGAGGGCCTTGATATCGCCCGCAAGGTCTTCGTCCATATCAACAATTCCAACCCGGCCCTCCTGCCCGGCTCGCCCGAGCGGGACCTGGCGCTCGCCGCCGGTTGGGAATTGCCCGCCACTGGACAGGTCTTCACGCCATGAACACGCAAAGCCCGATGCCCGAACCCACCGAACCGCTGGACAGCGCCGAGGCGCTGGAACGCCGCCTGCGCTGGATCGGCGCGACACGGTATCACTCGCTGCATCCGTTCCACCGGATGCTGCACGGCGGGCAATTGACCAAGGGTCAGGTCCAGGCCTGGGCGCTGAACCGTTATTGCTATCAGTCGATCATCCCGATCAAGGATGCGGTGGTGATGTCGCGCTTCCGCGACCGGCAGATCCGCCTCGAATGGCGCCACCGGATCGAGGATCACGACGGTAACTTCGACACCGAAGGCGGCATCGACCGCTGGCTGAAGCTGACCGACGGCCTGGGGCTGGACCGCGATTATGTCGAGTCCCTGCAAGGCGCCCTGCCCGCCACCCGTTTCGCCACCGAAGCCTATGTCCATTTCGTCCGCGAAAAATCCCCGCTCGAGGCCATCGCCTCCTCCCTCACCGAACTGTTCGCCCCGAACCTGCATGTCGAGCGCATTTCCGGCATGCTGAAGCACTACGACTTCATCCACCCCGAGATCATGACCTATTTCCAGCGCCGCCTCGATCAGGCCCCCCGCGACGCCGCCTTCGCCTTGTCCTACGTCCGCGAACACGCCCGCACGCCCGAGGAACGCCTCGCTGTCTGCGAGGCGCTGACCTTCAAGACCAACTGCCTTTGGGTGCAACTCGACGCGCTGTACCACGCCTATGTGACCGGCATGGTGCCGCCGGGTGCATTCCGGCCCGAGGGCATCTGATGGCCCGCCTGATCCTGACCCATGACAGCGTCCCGAAACTGCCCCGGCACATCGTGCTGCGGCACGACAAGACCCGCGACCGCTGGGTGATCCTCGCGCCTGAACGCGTGCTGGTGCCGGACGATATCGCGGTGACGGTGCTGCAGCGGCTGGACGGCCACAAGACCATTGGCGAGATCGCCGCCGACCTCGCCCGCGATTACGCCGCCCCAGTGGACCGCATCGAATCCGATATCACCGCTTTGCTGCAAGACCTTGCCGACAAGAATTTCCTCACCGCAACGGAGGCCGCACCCCATGGATGACCTTGCCAACGCCCCGCAAATCGGCCCTGCCAAGGGGGAAACCTATGGCATCCCGCTGGCGGTTCTGGCCGAACTGACCCACCGCTGCCCGCTGCAATGTCCCTATTGCAGCAACCCGGTGGCGCTGGAGCCGTCGTCGAAAGAACTGACCACCGCCGAATGGCTGCGCGTCATCGACGAGCTGGCCGAGATCGGCGTGCTGCAAATCCACTTCTCCGGCGGCGAGCCTGCCGCGCGCAAGGATCTGGTGGAGTTGGTCGCCGCTGCGCACAACGCCGGGCTCTATACCAACCTCATCACCTCGGCGGTCATGCTGGACCGCAAGCGGCTTCAGGCCCTGGCCGATGCCGGGCTGAACCATGTCCAGATCAGCTTTCAGGGCGCAGAATCGGGCATTGCCGACCGCGTCGGCGGCTTCAAGAACGGCCATGTGAAGAAGCTGGAAGTGGCGAAATGGGTGCGCGAGGTGGATCTGCCGCTGACGGTCAACGCCGTCATGCACCGGCAGAACCTGGACCAGCTTCCGGCGATGATCGACATGGCGGTGGAGCTTGGCGCGCATAGGATCGAGGTCGCCAACGTCCAATACTACGGCTGGGCCCTGAAGAACCGCCGCGCGCTGATGCCGTCGATGGCACAGGTGGACGAATGCCTGCGCGTGGTGGAAGCGGCGCGCATTCGCCTGCATGGCGTCTTGGAAATCGACCACGTCCTGCCCGACTATTACGCCGACCGGCCCAAGGCCTGCATGGGCGGCTGGGCGCGGCAATTCTTCAACATCTCACCGGCGGGGAAGGTTTTGCCCTGCCACGCGGCGGAAAGCATCACGACGCTGCATTTTGACTCGGTGCGCGACCATTCGATCACGTGGATCTGGCACCACTCGGATGCGTTCAACGCCTATCGCGGCACCGCTTGGATGCCCGAACCCTGCCAGTCCTGCCCCCATAAGGAAGAGGACTTCGGCGGCTGCCGTTGCCAGGCCTTTGCCCTGACCGGCGACGCCGGTGCCACCGACCCAGCTTGCTCCCTGTCGTCTCGCCACGTAGAGCTTTTCAAGCTGGCAGAGACCGAGGCCAGCGAAGAAGCCAACCAGTTCATCTACCGCAACTTCTCAGGTGGGACGGCAGAAAAGGATGGCCTTTGACGGCGCACTGATCGAGGCCACGGACGGCCACCGCCTGTGGGTGCTGGACTGGGGCAATCCCGAAGGCGTGCCGGCGGTCTTCCTGCACGGCGGCCCCGGCGGCGGGGTTTCGCCCGCCTCGACGGGGCTTTTCGACAAGGACCTGCACCGGGTGATCTTCCTCGACCAGCGCGGCGCGGGCCAAAGCACGCCGGCACGGGGACGAGACGCCAACACCACCCGGCATCTGATCGCCGATCTGGAACAGATCCGCACCTCGCTGGGTCTCGAAAGCTGGTATGTCGTCGGCGGCTCCTGGGGGGCGACGCTGGCCCTGGCCTATGCGCAAGCCCACCCCGAACGGGTGCGCGGCCTCGTGATGCGCTCCGTCTTCCTCGGCACAAGGGGCGAGTTGGACTGGGCCTTCGGCACCGGCCTCGCCGCCTTCTTCCCCGAACTTCACGCGGCCCTGCACGCGCTCCTTCCCGCCGAAAATCCCCTGCAATCGCTCTGGGCCCAGGTCCTCGACCCCGATCCCGCCGTCCACCGCACCGCCGCCATCGCCTTCTACCGGGCCGAGCGCGCCATGTCCGAACTGCGCCCCTCCGACCCCGGCCCCGATCCCGCGCCGGATGCGCCCCTGCCCGCCTCCCCCTTCATGGAGGCACATTACTTCGCTCATGACTGCTTCCTGCAGCCGGACCAGCTGATCCGCGATGCCGGCCGCCTTGCAAACATCCCCGGCACCATCCTCCAGCCCCTGCAGGACCTCCTCTGCCCCCCCGCCACCTCCGCCCGCCTCACCGCCGCCTGGCCCAAGGCGAAACGCCTCGTGATCCCCGGCGCCGGCCATTCCGTGGGCCACCCCGAAGTCTACGCCGCCCTGAAACAGGCCGTGGCCGACATGCTGCGCTGACGGTACCCAAGCCCCTTCGCCCTTCACCGAAGCCATAAATATCCCCGCCGGAGGCTCCCGCCGCCGAGGAATTTCACGCAATCTTGGTTAACGGATTCTGAACGAAAAACACGAACTCCTTACAAATCAGTGAGTTACGCAATGTTGCACGCGTGCAACCTTGCAGATATCACGCTAGCGCTTGCCATAATACAGCCCCACGACATGTTCGGCCTGTGCGAAGAACAGCCACCTTTGCACAGCGGTGCCGATCCCGTGCGAGACGGCGGCCAGCACGAACCAAGGCAGGGATGCCGCTGTGGACAGGGCTGCGGCCAGCAGGCACAGGGCTGGTATCGCGCATCCCAGCGCCAGGGCGAAGGGGCGCAGTTTGGCGGCGTGTTTGCGGGCGACGATGTGGATCATCTCGGCCATGAGGTAGTTGGGGCTGGTGTGGGGCTGCTCGAAGACGGTGACTTTGCCGATGGAGCCAAGACCGGTGGCGGTGCCGGTGGTCTGGCCGCGGCGGGCAAAGCGGGTTTCGCCGTCCAGGAAGGTCCAGGCCATCAGGCAGCCAAGGAAGATCATCGCGTAAAGGCCGGTCCAGGCTTGCCCAGCCAAAGTGGCGCCTCCGGCGAGGGCGAAGCTGAGGAACAGCACCGGCGTGGACCAGTGGTTCCAGCGCGGCACGGTTTTCAGCTGGGTGTAGATCATGGACGTGGTGAAGACGGTGACGATGCACATCGCAGCGCCCAACGGACCGGTAAGGCGCGGCCAGCCCAGACCCAGCCAGTCCGACAGCGCCGCCGGGGCCAGCAGGAGAAGCGTCACCACCGAAGCCCAGGCCTCGCGGCTGAGCCAGGAGCTTTGCCATTGGCTGAAGGCTTTGAGCGCGCGTTCGGGATGGCCGAGGTGGAAGGTCGAGGCGGCAAGACCGCCGACCGCAAGGCCATAGCCAAGGCCCCAGTGCAGGAACGCCGCCCAGCCCGGCGCGGGGATGGGCAGGCCGAGGCCGAGGAAAGCCAGCAGGCCGAAGCCAAGGCCGGACAGCACGGTGAACAGGATGACGGAAGGCGCGGGATGCATGTCAGATCCGGCTCAGCACTTTGTCCAGCCAACCCGCAAAGCCGGTGGCCTGAATGTCCAGCAGCGCCGCGAGGGGCGAGGCTTCCACCTGTTGATCCTTCTTGCGGGGGGGCAGATATTTGTTGGTGGGCTTGGTGCCAAGGTCGGGCATCAGGTCATAGCCGCCGCGGTCGCGGGTGAGTTTGCTGACCGCGCTGTCCGGGTCGGCGAAGTCGCCGAAGTGGCGCGCGCCGGTCGGGCAGGTGCGCACGCAGGCGGGCTCGCGGTCCTCTTCGGGGAGGTTTTCGTTGTAGATGCGGTCGACGCACAGGGTGCATTTCTTCATCACATGGGCGGTGGGGTCCATCTCGCGCGCGCCGTAGGGGCAGGCCCAGGCGCAGAGGCCGCAGCCGATGCAGGCGGCCTCGTTGACCAGCACGATCCCGTCCTCGCCCCGTTTGTAGCTGGCGCCGGTCGGGCAGACGGTGACGCAAGGCGCATCCTCGCAATGCAGGCAGGACCGGGGGAAGGCGATGGTTTGCGCCGCCACTTTCCCATCGGACGCGTCCGGGGGCTGGACCTGATAGGTGTGGACCCGGTTCAGGAACACCCCCGAGGGCGCCGCGCCATAGGGGTCTTCGTCGGACAGGCCCCCGACATATCCCTGGCCCTGATCGTTCCAGCCCTTGCAGGCGGTCACGCAGGCCTGGCAGCCGACGCAGGTGTCCAGATCGATGACGAGGCCGAGCCTCGATGCGGTATGGGTGGGAAGCTGGGTCATGCGGCGGCCCCCGGACCCCGATGTCTTCGAAGACATCGAACCGGACCCTTTGAAGGGTCCGAGGCGGAATTTTCAAAAATTCCGGTTGCGGCGCCCGGGTCCTGGGGCGCCCAAATCTTTTCGAAAAGATTTGCAAGTTCTTTCGAAGGAAGCTGGGTCATGTCCGGCGGTCCTTCCCTTGGGGCACCGCGCGCGGCAGGTCGGGGAACTGCGGCGTGGCATGATCCTGCGGCGCGGCGCGTTCCACCCGGACGCGCAGGTCGAACCAGGCCGCCTGTCCCGTCACCGGGTCCGAGTTCGACCAGCGCATCCCGTCGCCCTTTTCCGGCAACAGTTCGGAGATCAGATGGTTCAAGAGGAACCCCTGCTTTGCCTCGGGCGCCTCGGCGTCCAGCGCCCAGGCGCTGCGGCGCTTGCCGATGGCGTTCCAGGTCCAGACCGTGTGCGGGTTCAGCGCGGCCATGTGCGCGGCGGGCACCACTATGGTGCCGTTGGGGCTGGAGACGCGGGCATAGTCGCCCTCCTCGAACCCCTGCGCCTCCCAGATCGCGGTCGGGATATACAGGAAGTTGCGCCCCCTGATCTGCCTGAGCCAGGCATTC
>JANLQT010000056.1:0-4850 GCA_031368035.1 Rhodobacterales bacterium
ACTGACCCTGCCGCAGCGACCGCCCCTGCCGCAGCCTCTGCCGCAGACCCGGCCACAACTGCCCCGGCTGTCACGGCCGCTGCAACCGCTCCCGCTGGCGACACCGCTGCCGCAGCGCCCGAACCCGCCGCAGCGCCAGAACCCGCCGCAGCGTCCGAACCCGCCGCAGCGTCCGAACCCGCCCCTGTGCCGCCGAAAGCCGCGCAACTGGATCTGGTCCGCATCGAGCCGGACGGCTCTGCCACCATTGCAGGCCAGGGCGAGCCCGGCTCGACCATCAGCTTTCAGGTGGACGGGGCCGAGATTGCCAGCGTGCTGGTCGGCCCGTCCGGCAAGTTCGCCAGCCTGTTCACGCTTGCGCCCTCGTCCAGCCCGCGCCTGCTGGTGCTGATGGAGACGCTGGCTGATGGCACCGTGGTTGCGGGCAGCGCCAGCGTTGCGATCAGCGCAGTGGCGCCCGCCGCCGTTGCGGTGGCCAGCGCCGATCAGGCCGCGCCCGCAGCCGATGCCGCCGCACCAGCCGCCGCGCCCTCGCCCGATTCGACAGCCCCAACTGCACCTGCGCCGAGCGCATCCGCCCCAACTGCCGCCGCCCCAACTGCCACCGCCCCAGCTGCCACCGCCCCAACTGCGGTGATCGTCGATGACAAGGGCGTCACGGTCGCGCAATCGGGCGCGCCGGGAAATGTCTCGCTGGATGCCATTGCCTATGACGCGGCGGGCGCTGTGCAGCTGGCCGGCAAGGCCGCGCCCGGCGCGGTCGTGCAGGTCTATGTTGACAACGCCCTGGTCGCGGCGGTGGATGTCGGCGCCGATGGCAGTTGGCGCGCCAGCCCGCAGATCGCGCCCGGCCTGCACACGCTGCGACTGGACGAGTTGGACGCCAGCGGCAAGGTGGTCAGCCGGTTCGAAACCCCGATGCAACGCGAAACGCTTGAAACCTTGGCCGCGGCCCAAGCCAAGGCCCAGCCTGCCGCTGCAGCGACCACAGCGACCGCCGAGGCTGCCACGACCGCACCTGCCGCAGAAATCGCGGAAACCGCAGCCGCTCCAACCGCTGAAACAACCGCAACCCCAACCGAACCCGCCCCCGCCGCAACCATCGCCGCTGCGGACCAGACCGCCAGCGCGCAAACCCCCAGCACCGCCCCGCCTGCCGACACCACCGAACCTGTCGCCGCTGCCCCGGCTGCTGCGGCCCCGGCCCCCGCCGCCCCGGCCACAACCGAGACCGCTGCGGCAGTTTCCGCCAAGGCTGGCGCTGCGGCCTCCAGCCCGGACCAGACCGACACCGCCCCGCAGACCCCGGGCCTTGTCACCGTCATCGTCCAGCCCGGCTTCACACTGTGGGGCATCGCCAAGGACCGTCTGGGCAGCGGCGTCGAATATGTGCAGATCTTTGACAGCAACAAGACCCAGATCAAGAACCCCGACCTGATCTATCCCGGCCAGGTGTTCCTGATCCCCGAAAAGAAGTGATCCCGGCCAAAGTCCCCGCAACCGCGACCCATCCCATCAAACTTGACTAGAATTTCGTGTTTCATCGAAGGCACAAGTACCTCCACGGGGGTGCGGGGGTGTGAAACCCCCGCCGGCGCCGGCCAAGGGCGCGGCAGCAAGGATTTCCCCCCGAAGCGTCACCGGGGGTTAACTTCGCCCGGCGCATGGCCTACCTAAGCCCGACCCCCACAGCCGGACGTCCTTCATGCGCAGATCCCCTTCCGCCACCGCGACCAAAGCCGAACTTGACGCCCGCCCTTCCAATGGCTGGCAAACCATGAAACGCGTCGGCCCCTATCTGTGGCCGGAAGGCGAGGCCTGGGTGAAGGTCCGCGTGGTCCTGGCGATGATCTTCCTGCTTCTGTCCAAGATCGTTTCTGTCACAACGCCGTTCCTGTACAAGAAGGCGGTCGATGCGCTGGGGGTTTCCACCGGCGGGGCCGCCAGCGGCGCCTCCTCGCATGACACGCTGACCTGGCTGGGGCTTGGCGCGGTGGGGCTGACCATCGCTTACGGCCTCGCAAGGATGAGCACGTCGGCCTTTGGCGAGCTGCGCGATGCGGTCTTTGTCCGCGTCGGCCAACGTGCCTTGCGAAAACTGGCGCTGGAAACCTTCACCCATATCCACCGCCTGTCGATGCGCTATCACATCACCCGCAAGACCGGCGGGCTGTCGCGCATCATCGAACGCGGCGTGAAGGGCGTCGATTTCCTGTTGCGCTTCATGCTGTTTTCCATCGGGCCGCTGATCCTGGAACTGACCATGGTCTCGGCCATCTTCGCCCTCTATTTCGGCTGGCAATACATGGCGGTCGTGCTGATCACGATCACGATCTACGTCGCTTTCACCTTCAAGCTGACCGAATGGCGGGTGAACATCCGCCGCCAGATGAATGAAAAGGACACCGACGCCAACCAGAAGGCCATCGACAGCCTGCTGAACTTCGAAACCGTCAAGTATTTCAACGCCGAAGGCTGGGAAGCCGCCCGCTATGACAAAGCGATGGCGTCCTACGAGAAATTCGCGGTGATGACCGGCCAGTCGCTGTCGGCGCTGAACGTCGGCCAGAATGTCATCATCACCATCGGCCTGATCATCGTCATGGTGATGAGCGCGCAAGGCGTGGTCGCCGGCCAGTTCACCGTTGGCGATTTCGTCATGGTCAACGCCTATATGATGCAGATCACCCTGCCGCTGGGCTTTCTTGGCACGGTCTACCGCGAAATCCGCCAGGCGCTGGTGGACATGGGCGAGATGTTCGGCCTGCTGGGCCAGCCCGCCGAAGTGATGGATGCGCCGGACGCCAAACCCTTGCAGATCACCGGCGGCGAGATCGTGTTCGACCATGTGAATTTCGGCTATGAATCCAACCGGCAGATCCTGAAGGACTTCTCCCTGCGGGTGGCGCCGGGGCAGAAAGTGGCGCTGGTCGGCACCTCCGGTTCGGGCAAATCCACCATCGGGCGGCTGCTGTTCCGGTTTTATGACGTGAACTCCGGCTCGGTCAGCATCGACGGGCAGGACCTGCGGTCGGTCACCCAATCCAGCCTGCATGGCAAGATCGGCGTCGTGCCGCAGGACACCGTGCTGTTCAACGACACGGTGTATTACAACATCGCCTATGGCCGCCCCGGCGCCAGCCGGGAAGAAATCGAGGACGCCGCGCGCGCCGCGAAGATCCATGACTTCATCACCTCGCTGCCCGAGGGCTACGAGACCAAGGTGGGCGAGCGGGGCCTCAAACTGTCAGGCGGCGAAAAGCAGCGTGTCGGCATTGCGCGGACGCTGCTGAAGAACCCGCCGATCCTGATTCTGGACGAGGCGACCTCGGCGCTGGACACCGATACCGAACGCGATATCCAGGACAGTCTGCGTGCCATGGGCGAGGGGCGCTCGGTGATTTCCATCGCGCACCGGCTGTCCACCATCGCCGATGCCGACATGATCGTGGTGATGGAACACGGGCAGATCATCGAGCAGGGCACGCATGAGGCGCTTCTGGCCAGGTCCGGGCGCTACGCCGCGATGTGGGCCCGCCAGATCGCCGGGGAAGACGAAGACGCCAGCCCCGCCAAAGTGGTGGCCGCCTGACCCATGGCGGCAAGCGGAAATCCCCGACTGCTGCCCGGCAAATCACCGCGGTCCAAATATCTCCACAGGGGTTTTGGGGGTGTGAAACCCCCAACGTCTTCTTCACAAAAAGCCTTGCGAAGCTCCGTTGCTTCACTTTTGGCGGCCGCGTCAAGCCCCCCCGCCACAGCCCTGTGACCGGCCCGGGCTTGCCGCCTTCGCCCCTTTGCCTGTAAGACCCAATCAAAGACCATCCGGAGTCCGCCCTTGAGCACGCCCGACAGTTTCATCGACGAAGTCACCGATGCCGTTCGCCGCGACCGGCTGTTTGCCACGTTCCGCAAATATGGCTGGATCGGCATTGTGCTGATCCTGGCTGTCGTCGGCGGCGCCGGCTATTCCTCGTGGTCCAAATCCCGGGCCGAGACGCGGGCCCAGGCCTTTGGCGATGCGCTGCTGGATGCGGTGGACCTTGGCGCTGACAAGGATCGTCTGGCCGCCTTCGCCGCAATTCCCGCCGATGGTGGCCAGATTGCCATTCAGGATCTGCTGCTCGCCTCGGCCCCGACGACAGACAAGGCCGCCGCGATGGAGGCGTTGGACAAGTTGTCGAAAGACACCTCGGTGCCGCAGGTGTACCGCGATCTGGCGGTGCTGAAGAAGGTGCTGGTGGCCGGTGCGGATACGCCCGTCGCGGACCGCCGGGCCGCTCTGAGCGCCATTGACGTGCCGGGCCGCCCGCTGCGCGTGCTGGTGGAAGAACAACTCGCCTATCTTCTGGTGGAAGAGGCCAAGCCCGCCGATGCCGTCAGTGCGCTGAGCGCGCTGTATCAGGATCAGGAAACCCCGCAATCGCTGCAACAGCGCATTGCCGAGGTGATTGCGGCGCTTGGCGGCACCGTGCCGGAACGCGCCCCCAGCGCGGCGCCTGCGGTGGCCGCTGCGCCGGCGGACGCAGGCTGATGTTGCGCGTGGGTGGCCTTGCGGCCATGGCCCTGGGCCTGGCCCTGCTGTCGGCCTGCGATCAAGAGGTGATCTTGCAAGGCACGCGCTATCCGGTGCGGGTGCCGCTGGAGGCGTCGGTGCCGACCGAGGCCGACCCCAATCCGCAACCGCCGACCCCGCCCGCCAACACAGCGCCTGGCATTTCGCTGCCGCGCGCCATTGCCAATGCCGATTACCCCCAGCACGGCGGCAATGCCGCGCACAGCGGCGTGCCTGGCGTGCTGTCGGCCCAGCCGGTGCTGGTCTGGTCGGTGCCGGTGGGACAGGGCAATTC
>JANLQT010000070.1:0-11505 GCA_031368035.1 Rhodobacterales bacterium
CAGTTTGCAGATTGCCAGCGCACCAGAGCGGCGGGTTACACTTCCCTTGGCAGGGCTTGACCTGCGGCAGGCTCAAGGGCCCCTGACCGTTTCGATGGAGGCGTGCTGATGCGTATTCTGGCGCTGGATCAGGGCACCACCTCAACACGGCTTCTGGCGGCTGAAGGGTCTGGCCTGCAGGTTTTGGGCCAGATGCGCCATCGTACCAGCTATCCGTTCCCCGGATGGGTCGAACAGAACGCGGCAGAAATTTTGGCGAACTGTCAGACCCTGCTGGCCAATGCCGGGACCGCCGATGCCATAGCACTGGCCAATCAGGGCGAAAGCTGTCTTGCTTGGGATGCGGTGACGAAAGAGCCGCTGAGCCCGATCATCGTCTGGCAGGACCGGCGCACTTTGGCTGACCTTGCACAGATGACCGAACTTGCGGACGAGGTCACCGCTCGGTCTGGCCTGCCACTGGACCCCTATTTCTCGGCGGCCAAACTCGGTTGGCTGCTGCGTGAAAGGCCCGAGGTCGCCGGTGCCCGTCGCAGTGGCCGTCTGCGCCTTGGCACCACCGACTCTTTCCTTCTGGACAACCTGACCGGCACCTTTGCCACCGATCGCGCCACCGCTTCGCGCACCGGGTTGATGAACCTTGACAGCGGGAAATGGGACGCGAGTCTTTGCGCGATGTTCGGCGTGCCGATCGCCTGTCTGCCAGAGATTCGCGGCAATCTGGCGGGGTTCGGACAGGTCGGCGGTATCCCTGTTGCTGCCGCAATCGTCGATCAGCAAGCGGCACTCTATGGCCACGGCTGTCGCAAGCCGGGCGATGTGAAAATCACCTTTGGCACGGGCGCTTTTGCCCTCGTCGTTACCGGCAACGCTCCGCCAGCGCCGGACGGAGGCTTGCTGCCCACAGTCGCCTGGGATTTGGGCGCGGGGATGGTCTACGCATTGGACGGCGGCGTGCAAGATGCAGGTTCAGCCGTGGAATGGGCGCTAAGGGCTGGCATAGCCGACGGGCTTACCGACTTTGACAGGTTTGACCAGCCTCCCGCCGTTGCCCGCGACCTGATTTTCCTGCCTGCTTTTTCTGGCCTCGGTGCACCGCAATGGGACCGGACTGCCGCCCCCCTGATCATTGGTCTCACCCCGGAAATGACCCGCCGCGACATCTGCCAGGCGTTGATTGAGGGCGTAGCCTTCCAGACCGCAGCAGTTATCAGTGAAATCGCCAAGGCAACGCCCTTGTCCACCCCGATCTTCATCGATGGAGGCCTGTCCGCCAGTCGATATTTTTGCACCTTCCTTGCGCAGGTCTGCCAGCGCGAAATCACCGTCTCGTCGTTTGGTGAACGCACCGCTTTCGGCGCAGCCCTACTGGTGGCCGCAGCCCTCAGCGCGACCTTGCCCGAACCTGCGAGCATTCCATTCACCATAACCCCCGGGCCGGATATGCCAGACTGGCAGACCCGCTTTCACGCCGCACTCGCCCGCTCCCAAGGCTGGAGGATGACTTGAGAAGTGGGTGAACCGCGCCGGGTTTGCCGGAGGCCCACCTCTCAAGTGGGCTGGGGCATCATAAGAAACACAGCGAACAAGTTGTCAGCGGCCGCGTAAAACCCTGCGATTGGGTCGGAGCGAAATTCGGTGAGTTGAAGTGTGTTTCTGCGCGTCGTGAGAGCGCCAAGCGCCATGGCGCTTGGCCTGCAAGGGTCAAGTTTTGCGTGCTTTGATCAGGTGGGGACTTTGGCCTTTTGGGCGCGGCTTTGGGCGAGGCGGCAGCTGTCGCTATTCATCTCAAGAATGCTGGCATGACGGGCGAGGCGGTCAAGCAGGGCGTCTTTCAGGCGTTCATGTCCCCGCCGGATGAACCAGTCCAGCACGGCGGCGAGATAGATTAAGCCACGCGCCATCAGGGTGAGGAGGATCAGAAAACAGTCCAGTGGACTGTTTTCCCGACGCAAGGGTAATGTCCATCGCCCAGACCTGATTGGGCAGGGTGATTGGCAGTTTCTGCAGCAGATTGGGGTAAATCTTGCGGCCCGGTGCCGGTTTCGACGTGTTCGGCTTGTGATAGAGCTCATCGATGCCCATCCGCCTCATCAGAGTCGCGACGTGCAACCGGCCCGCCAAGAAGTCCTCCTGCACCAGTAAATCCTGCAGCATCCGGCTGCCCGCGAAGGGAAATTCCATGTACAGCTTTTAGATCCGGTGCATCAGTTTCAGATCGGCATCCGACACCTGGCGGTTCTGATAGCAAATGCTGCCCCGGCTGATCCCCAGCAAAAAGGCCGGTCGGCTGACGCTCAGCGTCGCGGTCCGGTCGATCATCGTTTTGCGCCCGGCAACAGACCCGTCTTACCGAGCGCCCCGGACCAAACTTCGTTCTCCAGCGTCAGTTCTCCGATCTTTGCATGCAGGGTTTTCACATCGATGGCGGGCCCGCCCTCAGCCCTCGGGGCTCGCCCTCAGCCCTCGGGGCTTCCCCGAACACCCCGTTAGCTCCTTCGAGCAACTGATAGCGCCATAGCTTGATCTGGTTCGGATGAACGTCGAAATCCTGCGTCAGTTCGATCAGCGTCCTCTCGCCGTTGATCGCAGCCACCGCCACCTTCGCCTTGAATGCCGGGCTGTGGTCCCGGCGCGGTCGTCTCGTCATGGTCATCTCCTCGCTCGCGGCAATCATGCCGACGTTGCGCGGAAAATCCACTTATCCCATATGTTCAGATTTGCCAAACAATCTCTGTCAGGCCGGGTACTTACAGGGGGAGGGCATATGTGGGAGGATCAAATCACAAAGCCATGGGCCCTCCAACTCCGCCGACCTGGATGGGGCTAAAAGCGGCGCGGGTTCATACCGTCATCTGCACTTTAGAGGTGTAGACCGGTCCCTTGCTGTCTTGCCACCCAAGGCCAGGTCAACGCCTTTCCGATCTACCGCTTGCTGTGGGATGCACTCGGCTCGCGTCAGCGCATGTTTGTATGGTGCGACACCTCGATCCGGGCGGAGCCCTACCCCGAAGGCGCGCCTGAATGCCTGGACCTGAAGCTTTATGTCGCCTGGCGCGGCCGCGGCCTCGCCATCGAGGCGCCCGAGATTCGCCGATGAAACCAAAAGAGAAACCGATGCGAAATACCTTCCTGGGCGCCGTGGCCGGGCTTGTCCTTGCGACCCTTCCCGCTTTGGGCGGCACCGTGGACGAAGACCTCAAGACCACGGCGTCTTTGATGGGAGAGTTGCAGGCCTGTCTGGCCGGCGGGCTTGGCTCTGGCGGGATCACACCGTCGCCCGAGGATATGGCTGCCGTCCGCACCATCTTGCATCAGGCCGATCCCCTGTTGCGACAGGCGGATGCGCTGTCACACAACACCAACCTCAGCCCACAGGATGAAATGCTTCTTGCCGCCTGGACGGAAGGCAGCCTCGCGATGCTCAACATTTCCGAGGAATATCGGTTGGAGCGTGGCTATTGAAAACGCGCCTTGCTGCCGTGGTTGCACTTTGCCTCTTTGGCGCCCCGGCTGGGGCGGAACGGCTGACGGCAGCGCCATTGGTTAACCCACCCTGGCTTGCGTCGCACTTGCACGCCCCCGGATTGTTGATCGTCGATGTTCGCGACCCCGATAGACCCGCGACAACCTTTGCCGCCGGTCATATAGAAGGTGCGGTCAGCGCTCCGTTCGCGAAATTTGGCTGGCAGACCCCCGCCGATGGCCTTCCGCCTTCCGAAATTCTTGTCCCCGCGCTCGGCGCTCTTGGCATCGCGGATGACACGCAAGTCGTGCTGGTGGCCGATGGCATGGGCGACTTCGATTTCGGCAAGGCCACGCGCGCCTATTGGGTGCTGAAGCCGCTGGGCCCTGATGTGTCACCATTCTGGACGGCGGCCAGTTGGCCTGGTCTGCGCCGGGAAGGCCGCTTGTCAGCGGTGCGGCGACGCTGCGTGCTGCGATCTTCACGCCGCATCCCCGTCCGGCCATCGCCCTGACCACGGCCGAGGTCGCCGCCCGGCTGGAAAAGATCACGCTGATCGACGCACGTTCGCCCGCAGAATATTCCGGGCGGTGCAAGGTCGGTCTGGTGGCGCGTGCCGGCACCATTCCGGGCGCGCTGAACCTGCCGCATACGGGGCTGTATGACGCGGCACATTCGCCAAGCCTGAAGCCATTCGCGCCCGGCTCGCAGCGGCGCAAATCCCGCCAGACCGCCCCATCGTCATCTTTTGCAACGTCGGTCATTGGAGTGCGCTGGACTGGTTCGCCCTGTCCGAAGTCGCGGGCCTGCCGGATGTGGCGCTTTATCCGGGGTCGATGTCCGCCTGGGCAGCAGACCTGCCGCTTCCCGTCCACTAGCACAAAGCCATCAGATCGGCAGGTCCCGGTTGTTCACGATGGTCTCCATCGTGATGTGCGACGTCACGGTTTCCAGTTCCACATTTTCGATCAGCCTTTGATAGACCCGGTCGAAATCGTTCATGTCCTCGGCCACGATCTTCAGCATGTAGTCATAGTCACCGGCGATCCGGTAAAAATCGATGACATTGGCAATGGCGGACACCTCGCGGCGGAAGGTTTGCAGCCAGTCGCGCGAATGGTGGCTGGTGCGGACCATCATGAACACCGTCAGCCCCAGACCAAGCGTCTTCTGATCCAGCCGGATCGTGTGGCCAAGGATCAGCCCGGACTCCTGAAGCGCCTTCAGCCTGCGCCAGCAGGCGTTCTGCGACATGCCGACCTTTTCCGCCAGTTCCCGCTGCGACAGCGAGGCGTCCTGTTGCAGGGCACGCAGGATGCGGCGATCAATATGATCTATGGATTCGTTCGCCATGACGCATTTGACCCAATTTGGAAGTGAATATGGGGTCATATTGGTGGAATTTCCTCATCAGGCAAGGGTTATGATCGGCCCACGCCACAGCATGAGGTCCGACGATGAACGCCTTCTCCGCCACCGGTCGTCTTGCCGAGTTTGCCGCCACCCTGACCGGGGCAAACGCAATCGAAGACCTGCGCGCCGGTTTGATCGGCGAAGGCCGGGTGAACGACGGCCCGTTCGGACCGCGCAAGCTGGTTTATGCCGACTACATCGCCTCGGGCCGGGCGCTGCGGCAGGTGGAAACCTTCGTGATGGAGGAAGTTCTGCCGGTCTATGCCAACAGCCATTCCGAAGGCTCGCATTGCGGCGCGGCGGTGACCGCGCTTCGGCGCGAGGCGCGGGCGATCATTGCCGCGCACTGCGGCGCCGATGACAGTTGCGCCACGATCTTTGCCGGCGCGGGCGCGACGGCGGGGCTGAACCGTCTGGTGCCCCTGTTCGGCGTTGCCGAGGCGGTGCAATCGAGGCGCGGCTGCACTGTGCTGGTCGGGCCCTATGAACACCACTCCAACATCCTGCCCTGGCGTGAAAGTGGCGCCACGGTCATCGAGATCGACGAGCGGCCCGAAGGCGGCCCTGACATGGCCCAACTGGAGGCCGCCTTGCGCGCGGTCCCCGCAGGCGCGCTGAAGATCGGCGCCTTTTCGGCCATGTCGAACGTGACCGGGATCGTCAGCGATGTGGAGGCGATCACCCGCCTGTTGAAAGCCCATGGCGCGCTTTCAGTCTGGGACTATGCCGACGGCGGCCCCTATTTGCCGATCGATATGGGTGCCCACGGCGGTGCGCCGAAGGATGCGGTGGTGCTTTCGACCCACAAATTCGTCGGCGGACCCGGCGCGTCGGGCGTGCTGATCGTCCGCAAATCGGTGGTGACGCGCCAGACCCCGGTTCTGCCCGGCGGCGGCACTGTGCGGTTCGTGTCGCCATGGCGGCAGGACTACCTGACCGATCTGGTCTCGCGTGAGGAATCCGGCACGCCCGACGTGATCGGCGATATCCGCGCTGGCCTGGCCTTTCTGGTCAAGGCTGCCATTGGCACCGATTTCATGGCCACAAGGCACGAGGTCCTGCGCCAGTGCGCGCTGAACGTGTGGACCGCCAACCGGGGGATCGAGATCATCGGCAACCCGCTGGCCCGGCATCAGTTGCCGGTGTTCTCGCTGCGCCTTCGCGACGGCAACGGCGGTCTTGTGCCGCAGCAGATCGTCACCCGCGCCTTGTCGGACAAGTTCGGCATCCAGGCCCGGGGCGGTTGTTCCTGCGCCGGCCCCTACGCGCACCGCCTGCTGAACATCGGCCAAGCCCAGTCCGAAGCGATGCGCGACGCGATCCTGGCCGGAGACGAGACGCTGAAACCGGGCTGGACCCGCCTGAACCTGTCCGCGCTGTCCGATAATGCGAAGGCTGATTTCATCATCGCGGCAGTAGATCACCTTGCCGCGAACTCCGACGACATGCTGGCCGACTACGCAGTCGAGGACGGCAGGGTCCGGGTTCGTCGCCCGGGGATATTCTAACCGTTCACCGCGCCCGAAGTCAGGCCCGAGACGATCTTGCGCTGAAACACCAAAAGCAGCACGGCGCAGGGCAGGGTCAGCACCACGCAAGCCGCCATCAGCGGGCCCCAGGGCACCGCGTGAACAACCGTGCCGCCCAGAATCGACAGCGCGACCGGGGCGGTGTGCTTGTCCTCGGTCAGGGTAAACGTGAAGGCAAACAGGAACTCGTTCCAGACCACAATGAAAGCCAGAAGCCCGGTCGCCGCCATGCCTGGCCACAGCAGCGACAGATAGACCCGCAGCAGGATCACCAGCGGCCCGGCGCCGTCGATGACGGCGATATCCTCCAGCTCGCGGGGCAGGGCGCGCATATAGGCGGTCATCAGCCACAGCGAGAACGGCAACAGGATCAGCAGGTCCGCCAGCACCACCGCCGACAGGCTGCTGTAAAGCCCCAGCGCGGTGAACGCCTCGTAAAACCCGGCCAGAACCGCGACTTGCGGGAACATCGAGGTCGAGATCACCGCGAACAGCAACAGCCGCTGCCCGGGAAACGCGATGCGGGCCAACGGATAGGCGGCCAGCAACGCCAGCGTCAGCGTCGCCGCCAAGGCCACAACTCCGACGATCAGCGAATTGACCATGCCGCGCAGCAGCCGCGTGCGTTGGAACAGGTCGATATAGTTGCCAAGATATCCCGAGGGCGGCCAGTAGTGCGGCTGATACAGTTGGGTGTCCGTGGAAAAGCTGGAAACCACGGCAAACCACAGCGGAAACAGGCTCCAGACCAGCAGCACCGCAAGGCCGGCGGTGAAGGCCATTTTGCGAAGCATGCGTTGCATGGTCACCTCGTATTGACAGGGCCGTGCTAGGAACCTGCCTAAGCGCCGGGGGCTTTTCCCGCACCGGGCAAGATTGTATGCGGACCTATGCGCGAAACCTTACCTCAAATTCTGGCCCGGCGCGTGGACGAAGGCGCCCTCCGTCCCGATCCGCAGCAGGCGGCGGTGGCTGTACAGCTTGAAAGCCTGCGCCTTTGGCTGGAAGAGCAGGCCGACCGCAAACCGGGCCTGCTGGGCCGCTTTGCCAAACCGCCGGTGCCGCCGAAGGGAATGTATATCTGGGGCGGGGTCGGGCGCGGCAAATCCATGCTGATGGATCTGTTCTGCGAGGCGACCCAGATCCCCAAGAAGCGCCGGGTGCATTTTCACGCCTTCATGCAAGAGGTCCACCGCGCCATGCATGCCGCCCGCAAACAGGGCGTGGACGATGCGCTAGGCCCCTTTGCCGAACAGGCCGTGGCCGACTTGCGCCTGCTGGCCTTTGACGAAATGCAGATCAGCGACATCACCGATGCGATGATCGTCGGGCGGCTGTTCCAGATGCTGATGGCGGGCGGCGTGGTGATCGTCACCACCTCGAACCGCCCGCCGGAAGACCTGTACAAGAACGGTCTGAACCGCGCCGCTTTTCTGCCCTTCATCGACCTTCTGCGCGACCGGATGCAGGTGGTCGAACTGCAAAGCCCGCATGACTACCGCCAGCACCGTCTGGCCGGGGCGCAGGTCTATTTCCAACCCGCCAGCACCGCGCGCGCTGCCATTTCCTCGATCTGGACCGATCTGACGGAAGGGGCGACGCCCATCGCCCTGCACCTGAACGTGAACGGCCGCGACGTGGAACTGCCGCGCTTTGCCCGTGGCGTGGTCCGCGCCTCGTTCTGGGAACTGTGCGCCCAGCCGCTTGGCCCGGCGGATTACCTGGCCATCGCCTCGGCCGTCCGGGTGCTGATCCTGGAAGATATCCCGACCCTGTCCTCGGCCAACTACAACGAGGCCAAGCGTTTCGTCACCCTGATCGACGCGCTGTATGAAGGCCATGTGCGCCTGATCTGCTCTGCCGCCGATGAACCCGAACGCCTGTATATCGAAGGCGAAGGCACCTTCGAATTCGCCCGCACTGCCAGCCGCCTGCGCGAAATGCAAAGCGCCGACTGGGGCCTGTAGGATGGGCCTTCAGGCCCATCTTCCTCAGAACCAGCTTTGCAGCACCAACCGCAGCGCCATCCCGGTCGAGGTGACAACCAGCAGCGGCTTGATCAGCCGCGCCCCGACCCTTACCGCCAGCCGGCTGCCCAGAGTTGCCCCCACCACCTGCGCCAAGGCCATGCCCAGCCCGACTTTCCACATCATGTGCCCGGCCAGCGCGAACACCCCAAACGAGCCGATGTTGGAGGCAAAGTTCAACAGCTTCGTCTCAGCCGTCGCCCGCAGCACGCCATGCCCGGCCAGCATCACATAGGCCAGCATGAAGAACGATCCCGTCCCCGGCCCGAAGAACCCGTCATAGGCGGCGATCGCCGGCACCACGATCACCGAAAACACCAGAGGAGAGATGCGTGCCGGGCGGGGGTGATCGTCCAGCCCCGGCTTCAGCGCGAAGAACACGGCAATACCGATCAGGATCGGCGGCATGATCAGCTTCAGCAGGTCACTCGGCAGCGACGCCGCCAGCAGCGAGCCCGCCGCGCCGAACCCCAGGCTGATCGCGGCGGTGCCAAGGTTCCGCCGTGGATCAATCTGACCCGCATGGGCATAGTTGGCAAAGGCCGTGCCTGCACCGGCCATGCCTTGAAGCTTGTTGGTGGCCAGCGCCTGCAACGGCGGCACGCCGCAGAGCAGCAGCGCCGGAACCGACAAAAGCCCGCCACCCCCGGCAATGGAATCCACGAACCCTGCGATGAAAGCCACCCCGATCAGAATCAGCGCGAGGTGGGTGGTGATCTCGAAGCTCACAGGTCGAACTGCCGGTGAATGCGGTCTGCGATGCGGCCATCCGCGAAGGCGGGGCGGCGCAGGATCATGCCGCAAACTCCGCATGCGCATAGCCCTGTATGTAAAGCAGCGCCGTCAGGTCGCCGTGGTTGACCCGGCAATCGCACTCGGCGGCGACAATGGCTTTGGCATGCAGCGCAACGCCCGTCCCGGCCCGATGCAGCATCGCCAGATCATTGGCGCCATCGCCCACCGCGATGGCCTCGCTTGGATCGATGCCAAGGCGGGTTGCAATTTCTTCCAGTGCCGCCAGCTTGGCCGCCTTGCCCAGTATTGGCATCGCCACCGCGCCCGACAGCACATCGCCCGTCGTCAGCAGCGTGTTGGCCCGGTTCTCGTCAAACCCCAAAAGCCCCGCGATTTTCGAGGTGAAGGCGGTAAACCCGCCCGAGACCAGCGCGGCATAGGCGCCGTGTGCCTTCATCGTCGCCAGCAGTTCCGGCCCGCCCGACATCAAGGTGATCCGGTGCTGCAACACGCGGTCGATCACCGCAACCGGCAGGCCTTTCAAAAGCCCCACCCGCTCCGTCAGCGCAGCGTCGAAATCCAGTTCCCCATTCATCGCCCGCGCCGTGATACTGGCGACATAAGCGCCCACACCTGCCTCGTCGGCGAGTTCGTCGATGCATTCCTGCTCGATCATCGTCGAGTCCATGTCCGCTATCAGCAAGCGTTTCCGCCGCCCCTCCGCCTTCTGCACTACAAGGTCGATCCCCATCGCCTGCAACGCCTCCCAGGCGTCCCAGCGGTTCGCAGGCACCCCGGGAATTGCAAACTCCGCCGCCACGCCGGGGTTCAGCCAGACCGCATCGCCGCCGCCCCAGGCATTGCGCAGCGATTCCACGGCCGCCCGGTCAAGGATCGGCCGGTCGGGATGGGTCAGAAGCGTGGCGATGAACATGGGGCGGATTTCCGGGGGCAAGTTTCCGATAGTGGAGCGGCGCCTGTGCCCGGCGCCCATAACCGGCGCAATATCCACATTTTGCGACTTGTGCCAGAGCTTGCACCCCCGTAAATCCGGCGGTGGGACACCCCTCCCCACCGGGGGGCTTTTAGCTGGAAGGCTACCATGACTGATCTGAACGCACCGGCGTTGCGCCCGGCCAATCCGCGCTTCTCCTCTGGCCCTTGCGCCAAAATCCCCAACTTTTCGCTGGACATGCTGTCGGACGCCCCCTTGGGCCGGTCCCACCGCGCTGCCGTTGGCAAGGCCAAGCTGAAAGAGGCGATCGATCTCACCCGTGAAATCCTTGGCGTGCCGACGGACTACCGCATCGGCATCGTCCCGGCGTCCGACACCGGGGCCGTGGAAATGGCGATGTGGAGCCTGCTGGGCGCCCGCCCGGTGGAAATGCTCGCTTGGGAGAGCTTTGGTGAAGGCTGGGTCACCGATGCGGTGAAACAGCTAAAGCTGGACGCCAAGGTCAAAGTCGCACCCTATGGCCAGATCGTCGATTTCAAGACCGTCGATTTCGATGCTGATGTGGTGTTCACCTGGAACGGCACCACCTCGGGCTGCCGCCTGCCGAACGGCGATGACATTCCCGCCACCCGCGCCGGCCTGACGATCTGCGACGCCACCTCGGCCGCCTTCGCCATGGACCTGCCCTGGGACAAGCTGGATGTGACCACCTTCTCGTGGCAAAAGGTGTTGGGCGGTGAGGGCGCGCATGGGATGCTGATCCTGTCCCCCCGCGCGGTGGAGCGGCTGGAAAGCTACACGCCCGCCTGGCCGATGCCGAAGATTTTCCGGCTGACTGCCAAGGGCAAAGTGTCCGAAGGCATCTTTGCCGGAGAGACGATCAACACCCCCTCGATGCTGGCGAACGAGGATTATCTCGTCGCGCTGAAATGGGCGAAATCGGTGGGCGGGCTGAAGGGCCTGGTCGCGCGGGCGGATGCCAATGCGAAAGTCGTCTGGGAGTTCTGCGCGGCGAACCCGTGGCTGACGAACCTCGCCGAAACGCCGGACATCGCCTCTACCACCAGCGTGTGCCTGAAGTTCACCGATCCCCGCATCCAGGACGGCGAGGCATTCGCCAAAGCCGTCGCCAAGCGCATTGAAAAGGCCGGCGCCGGGTTCGACATGGGTGCTTACCGCGACGCCCCGGCGGGCCTGCGCATCTGGTGCGGCTCGACGGTCGAAACCGCTGACGTGTCGGCGCTGATGCCGTGGATCGCCTATGCGTTCCACGCCGAACTCGCCGCCCAAGCTTGAAGCAGGGCCGGGGGGACCCCCCCCCAAAGGAGGTGGGGGGGTTACCCCGCACACCCCCCCACCAAAGACACCCCCCAGCCCCCC
>JANLQT010000179.1:0-4999 GCA_031368035.1 Rhodobacterales bacterium
GCGGAATTTTCGTAGAAAATTCGTAGCCCTGATCGTGGGACAATCCTAACAGAGTCCTAACAAAAAACACGAAATCGTTATTTATCAATGTGTTACGTGTGGTTGCACGCGTGCAACTTTCAAGATTGCACACCCCTGACCCGTGAAACGCCCCAATTTCGACCCGTCCTCCAAGCTTTACGACAGGCAAAACAAAACCGCCGAAGGTTTCCCCCCGGCGGCCCTGTCAAACGTCAGAAGTCTCAGCGCCCAGTTCTTAGCGAGCCGTGGCCGAGGACAGGTCGAGGCTGACGCCCGGGCCCATCGTGGACGACAGCGAGACTTTCTTCAGATAGGTGCCCTTGGCCCCCGCCGGCTTGGCGCGGGTCACGGCTTCCACGAAAGCCCGGACGTTCTGCGCCAGCTTTTCCTCGGTGAAGGAAACCTTGCCGATGCCGCCATGAATAACCCCGGCCTTTTCGACCTTGAACTGCACTTCGCCGCCCTTGGCAGCGGTCACAGCGGTCTTCACGTCCATCGTCACGGTGCCGACCTTGGGGTTCGGCATCAGGTTGCGCGGCCCGAGGATCTTGCCCAGACGCCCCACCAGCGGCATCAGGTCCGGCGTCGCGATGCAACGGTCGAAGTCGATCTTGCCGGCCTGGATTTGCTCGGCCAGATCTTCCGCGCCAACGATATCCGCACCAGCGGCCTTGGCTTCATCCGCCTTGGCACCCCGAGCGAACACCGCCACGCGCACGGTCTTGCCCGTGCCGTTCGGCAGTTGCACCACGCCCCGGACCATCTGGTCCGCATGGCGCGGGTCAACCCCCAGGTTCATCGCGATTTCCAGCGTCTCATCGAACTTGGCAGTCGCCGCGCCCTTGATCAGCTTCACGGCATCTTCGACCGTCAGGATCGTTTTGCCTTCGAACAGCTTCTCTGCGGCTTTGGTCCGCTTTCCAACATGTGCCATGTCTTACCCCTTGATCTCGATGCCGCAGGACCGAGCGGAGCCCACGATGATGGTCATTGCCGCTTCGATCGAATTGGCGTTGAGGTCTTTCATCTTGGTCTCGGCGATCTTGCGGATCTGAGCGACAGAGACGGAACCGGCGACCACATGGCCCGGCTTGACCGAACCCTTGGCGCGGTTGCGCTTGCCCACGGGGGGCAGACCAGCGGCTTGCTTCAGCAGGAACGAGGCCGGAGCGGTCTTGAACTCAAGGCTGAACGACTTGTCCTGATAGTAGGTGATGATCACCGGGGTCGGCGTGCCCAGCGGAATGTCAGCGGTCTTCGCGTTGAATTCCTTCACGAAGGCCATGATGTTCAGCCCGCGTTGACCCAAAGCCGGGCCGACCGGCGGCGACGGGTTGGCTTGGCCCGCCTTCACTTGCAGCTTCAGGCTGCCGATAATCTTCTTGGCCATCTTGGCCTCTCCTTTGTCACTGCGCCCAAAAGCGCGGTTTAGTGGTTCGGTCCGTCACCCGTCTAAGGGCGCTCGCCTCCCACGCGATGCACTCACATGCCTTTGGACACCTGAGTGAATTCCAACTCGACAGGCGTTGCCCGCCCGAAGATCGAGACCGAGACTTTCAGGCGGCTATGCCCTTCGTCCACTTCCTCGACCATGCCATCGAAGCCTTCAAACGGGCCGTCGGTGACTTTGACCCGCTCGCCGATGTCATAGCGGATCAGGTTGCGCGGGGCAATTTCGCCCTCTTCAACCCGGTGCAGGATGGTGTTCACTTCGGAATCGCGCATCGGCATCGGCTTGCCTTGCGGCCCCAGGAACCCGGTCACGCGGTTGATCTGGCTGATCAGGTGATAGCCTTTCGAGGTCATCTCCATATGGACCAGCACATAGCCCGGCATGAAGCGGCGTTCAGAGGTCACCTTCTTGCCGCGCCGAACCTCGATGACTTCTTCAGTCGGGACCAGAACCTCGTCGATCTCGTCCTGCATCCCAGCGTCTGCCACGGCCGTCCGGATATTCTCCGACACCTTCTTTTCGAAGTTCGACAGGACCGACACCGAATACCAACGCATCGCCATTGCTCGTCACCTTGCCTGCCCGGAGCGTCCCGGACTTTGATTGCGCGGCCCGAAAGCCGCTAGTTTTTGCGGCTACGCGCCGCCTCTGGCGAACACAAAACAGCGCGCAGCCGAATCGCCGCACGCCATGGGTCCGCAGAACCTCGGCGCCCGATACAGGGCGGGGATGCGGATTTCAAGCGGGAACCGGCAAGGCAGCGTCAGAACGCGTTCAGGATCGCGGTCAGGCCAAAGCGGATGATGATGTCCACGACCGAGAAGAATGCGGCGGTCAGGGCGGCCATGATGAAGACCATGATCGTGGTCAGCAGCACTTCACGGCGCGTCGGCCAGGTCACCTTGGACACTTCGGTCCGGACCTGCTGGATGAACTGGATCGGGTTGGTCATCGCCATGGGATTTCTTCGCGCCTGCTTTTGGGTTGCCCGCCAGATACGCGCTTCAGCCGGACTTTTCAAGCCGAAGCACTGCTAAAGGGGAGCTGTGGAAAGTGTCCACGCGTGGACAAAATTCGCGCCCCATGTTTTCAAGGGCTTACGATTTCAAGTTTACGATGCGTTAGGATTTGCCGGCATCAGGCGCGACGGGTGATCAGGTGATGTGTCGCCTCTTCCCCGCGCACCGCCTGACCGACCTGGTAGCCAAGCGCGGGCAGATCCAGCCCCGCCAACAGATGCTCGCCGCGCCCCAGCAGCACGGGAGACACCACCAGATGCATCTCGTCAATCGCCCCGGTCCGCAAGTATTCGCGGATCGTCTGTGTCCCGCCGCCCACGCGGACATCCTTGTCCCCGGCTGCGGCCTTGGCCAGCTGCATCGCCTCTGCCGCGCCGCCGGTGATGAAATGAAAGACGTTGTCGCCGTCCATCACCAAGGGCTCGCGTGCGTGATTGGTCAGGACATAGACCGGCACATGATAGGGCGGGTTCTCGCCCCACCAGCCGCGCCAGGTCATGTCCGGCCAAGGCCCGCGCACCGGCCCGAACATGTTGCGCCCCATCACCCAGGCGCCAAGGTTGCGAAACCCGCGCTGTGCAAACTCTTCGTCAATGCCGGTCGAGCCGCCGTCCTGCCCGAACATCGTCCGGAAAGTCCTGGTCGAGCGGGCCCAGCCATGCAGGCCGCCGCCGCCCTGGCCCATGGGATTTTCAAGGGTTTGCTCCGGACCGGCACCGTAGCCGTCCAGCGAAATACAGAGACTTTCGACGCGAACCTTGCCCATTTCAGGTCTCCTAGCTCTAGCCCGAACACTTAGCAATTCAGCTAACCAATGGGGAGCGAGAAATCAAGCGCCGGGCGTGTGCGACTGCACCGGCTGCGGCGGGTTGGGTCAGGACTGGGAAGGGATGGCAGGGGCAGCAGGGATCGAACCCGCGACCTACGGTTTTGGAGACCGTCGCTCTACCAGCTGAGCTATACCCCTAAGGTGCCGCGGGGGTTAAGCCAGCGCGGGCGTCAGGTCAAGGGTCGGGAAAAGCGCGGGCAAATCTTTTCGAAAAGATTTGCAAATTCCTTCGAAGGAATTTGGCTTGCGCTTGCTGGCGGGTCGGGCAAAGCCTGCTGCGGTCAAAGGAGCCTGCAATGATTCCCGCTCGTTACGCCTTTATCCTGTTCGGCTTCATCCTGTCGGGGCTGATGTCCTGCCTGGTCTCGGGTCTGTCCACCTTTCGTGCCTTGGGCTTGACGCCGGATTTCGGGATGCTGTGGCTGGGCAATTGGGCGGCAAGCTGGGCCATGGCCTTTCCGATCGTGCTGGTCGTGGCGCCCGTGACGCGGCGCATTGTCGGCTGGCTGACGGCGCCGAAATGAAAACGGCGCCAGGTTTCCCTGGCGCGCCTGATCAGGTCTGACCGCCGCAGTGCCCGCCAGCAGAATGACGGAACCACCGCGCAGATCTTGCACAAACTTGACACCCAAGCCCGTCTTGATATGTCCATGGGGTCGAAAATGGTGGACCGGTTTCAGGTGAGCCCCGGTCGCCTGCTGTCACGGCAGGTCAAGATCCGTCCCTCATGCCTGGGGGATATGGACCACGACGGAAGCACGCGCATCGCGGGCTCCGTCGAGGTTTATGAGGGCCTGTCCCTTCGCATTCCTTCGTCGGACCCGCTGCGCCCCCTGTAACGGCGCCGCGGCGCCCCTGCGAAGGATGACGCAATGTCAGACACGTTTCTCACTTGGCTTCCCCTGGTTTCGCTGGCCGGATGGCCGTCGATGTTCGGGCTGAAACACATCAATTTCCTGGCCGGCAATGTGGCCGGTCTGGTCTATCATCTGTCCCTGGTTCCGTTGGTCGCGCGACTGCCAGGCGGGCAGGAGGTCGTCATGGCAGGCTATCTCTGGCTTTACCCTGATGCGCTGATCGATATCACCTCGATCAACGGGATCGGCGACGCGGTCGATTGGCCGCTGCGCATGGGCGTTCATCTGTTTGCGGCTATCTGGGTCTGCGGCGTGTCCTGGGGCCTCGGCGGGGCGATGCTTTGGATCGGCGTGCCGCTGGGGCTTGGCCTGGGGCTGCACGCCGTGTTCGGGGCGGATTTGCCGCGGTCCCGGATGGTGCTGGGCGTTTTCGTTCTGCCTGTGATGAGCTTTTGGCTGACCGCCCTGGCCATCACGCTTTGGCGGCAGGGCCTGCCAGCGGCCTAGGAAACCTCGGCCTGGCAAAGAAAAAGGCCACCCGGTTGCGGGTGGCCTTTGAAATGATCGCTGTCAGGTTGACGTCTGCGCTTACGCGAGGATCTTCGACACCACGCCAGCGCCGACGGTCCGGCCGCCCTCACGGATAGCAAACCGCAGCTTTTCTTCCATCGCGATGGGCGCGATCAGCGTCACGTTGAACTTCAGATTGTCCCCCGGCATCACCATTTCGGTGCCTTCGGGCAGCTCAACCGTGCCGGTCACGTCCGTGGTGCGGAAGTAGAACTGCGGGCGGTAGTTCGCAAAGAACGGCGTGTGACGG
>JANLQT010000195.1:0-12795 GCA_031368035.1 Rhodobacterales bacterium
AAGACCGCGCCGCCGCCAAGCTGGTCTATACCCGCGCCGTCCGGATCGGTTCCGCCGCGTTCCACACCGAGACCGAGCGCGCCGCCTGGGCCCCCCAGCCCGACCCCGACCTGTCGCAGCCCGACAAGCTGCTGGACCAGCACTGCCTTGTCTCCGAAGAGGGCGGGCGCATGACCGGCTTCATGTCGATGGACGAAGCGGGCGAACTCGACATGGCCTTCGTCATCCCCGAGGTGATGGGCAAGGGCACGGCGGCCATGCTTTATGACCACCTGATGATCTGGGCCAAGACGCAGGGACTGACCCATTTGACCGTGCGCGCGGCGGAACAGTCGCATCGGTTCCTGGCCCGGCGCGGCTGGCAGGTTCATGCGCGCGAGCGGCTGGAAGACGGGGGCCAAGTCTACCACCTTTACCTCATGTCGCTGGAGCTGCCATGACCACCTTTGATCCCGCCAAAGACGGTGCAGAGATGGCCTTTGACGGCCGCATGTCCTATGGCGACTACCTGCACATCGACCAGATCCTGTCCGCGCAGCGCCCGCTCAGCACCGCGCCGGACGAGCTTTTGTTCATCATCCAGCACCAGACGTCTGAACTTTGGATGAAGCTGGCGCTGCACGAATTGTCCACCTGCCGGCAGGCCATCGCGCAGGACCGGCTGCGCGAGGCCTTCAAGATGCTCGCCCGCGTCTCGCGCATCTTCGAGCAGCTCAACAATGCCTGGGACGTGCTGCGGACCATGACGCCGTCCGACTACACGACCTTCCGCGAAAGCCTGGGCCAGTCGTCGGGCTTTCAATCCTGGCAATACCGGCTGATCGAATATGCGTTGGGCAACCGCAACCTTGCGATGCTGCGCCCGCACGCGCACCGCCCGGACCTTCTGGCGCTGCTGACCGCCGAATTGGCCCGCCCGACCCTGTACGACGAGGCGTTGCGGGCGCTGGCCCGGCAGGGATTGCCCGTGCCAGAGGCGGTCTTGACCCGGGATCTTGGCCAGACCTGGACCCAGTCGGACGGGGTGCAGGCGGTCTGGGCGCAGGTGTACCGCGCGCCTGACCAGCACTGGGAAGCTTACGAGCTGGCCGAAAAGCTGGTGGACCTGGAAGATTACTTCCGCCGCTGGCGCTTCAACCATCTGACCACCGTCACACGGGTGATCGGCATGAAACGCGGCACGGGCGGCACTTCGGGCGCCGCGTACCTTGCCCGGATGCTGGAGGTTGAACTATTCCCCGAGCTTTGGCGGGTGCGCACGGAACTCTAGCGACGTTGGGGGGTTTCCCAATGACCCCTGGCTTGGTAACTTCGGGGCAATTGGGGTTCATTGTCATGCGCTTGTCTGTTGTCCTTCTGTCCGGCGTGCTTGCACTGACGGCCTGCACCGACCCAGCGCTGATGCCTCAAGGCGCCGCGCCCGTGGTGCAAGCCGTCGGGGACACGGTGCCCGAGCAGGTTTATGCGGCCAGGGACGACAACGGCATCACCATTCCCGCCCTGCCGGTCGCGGAAATCCCGCCCGAATACCTACGGCAAGTGGTGGATTACCCCAGCGCTGAAACCGCCAACACCATCATCATCGCCCCCGCAGAGCGGCACCTTTACCTGGTGATGGGCAATGGCAAGGCGCTGCGCTATGGCATCGCGGTGGGGCGCGACGGGTTTTTGTGGTCGGGCGAGGCGGTGATCACCAACCGCAAGACCTGGCCCACCTGGACCCCGCCGCCCGAAATGATCGCGCGCAGTCCCGAACTGCAACAATGGAAGAATGGTCAGCCCGGCGGCCCGACCAATCCCCTGGGCGCGCGGGCGCTGTACCTGACGACCGACGGGGTCGATTACGGCTACCGCATCCACGGCACGCCCGAGTGGGAATCGATCGGCCAGAATGCGTCTTCGGGCTGCATCCGCATGATCAATCAGGACGTGATGGACCTGTATGAACGCGTGCCGGACGGCGCCAAAGTCATCGTGTTGACGGCCGATGGTCAGATGCCCGACGGGTTGACCATTCCGCCGGTGCAGAAGCCGAAGAAAGCCAAACCTGCGCCGCCCGTCGTTCCTGTCTTAGCCACCGGCGGCACGCCTGTCTGATGGCGGGGCGGCCCAACGATTTTTCTACGAAAAATCAGGGCGAAGTCCAACTGAGGGCCTGATTTTTCGAAGGAAAATCGTTGGCCTGACCCTATGCAGCCATCGGCGTGCGAGAGAGTGCCCAAGCCGTCGCCGCCCGTCCGAAGGCGACAAACAGCGCCCGCGAGACCGGATCATCTGCCGCATTCCATTCCGGATGCCACTGCACCGCCAATGTGAAGCCCGGCGCGTCCTTGACGAACACCGCCTCCGGCGTGTCATCTTCGGCCCGTCCATCCACCACGATCCGGGGCGCCGCCGTCTTGATGCCCTGCCCGTGCAATGTGTTGGTCATCACCGTTTCGGTGCCCATCAGCCGGGCAAACACCCCGCCAGGCGTGAAATGCACCTTGTGGCGCAGGGCAAACTGCTCTTCCAGGGTGCCATCGGGCGGCATGCGGTGGTTCATCCGGCCCGGCAGGTCGCGGATTTCGGGATACAGCGATCCGCCCAACGCGACATTCACCTCCTGAAAGCCCCGGCAGATGCCCAGGAACGGCTGCCCGCGTTCCACGCAGGCCCGCACCAGCGGCAAGGTGACGCCATCCCGCGCCCGGTCAAAGGCGCCATGCGCCGGGGTTTCCGGCTCGCCATATTCCTCGGGGTGCACATTGGGCCGCCCGCCGGTCAGCAAAAACCCGTCGCAGACATCCAGCAGATCGCCCACCGCGACATAGCGAGGGTCGGCCGGGATGATCAGGGGCAATGCGCCCGCCACCTCCGCGACGGCCTGCGAGTTCATCACGCCGCCGATATGCGCCGGGAACCGGTCGTTGATGACGAAGGTGTTGCCGATGATGCCGATGACGGGACGACGGGTCATGTGGGTGCCTTGGGTGTTTCGTTACACTATAGGGCAGCCATTTCCCTCAATAAAGTGCGAAGGCGAACAGGTGGCGTTCAACTTTGCCAAGCGCCTAATCCCTGCCCCGCGCGCTGAGCCATTCTGCCTTTTGCCGCGCCGTCCACGAAACGCGGATCGCGTAGCCATCCTCGCCCGCCACTTCGTCCTCGACAACGCCCGCTTCATGCAACTGTGCCCGCGCCTTGCCGTCGGAAAAGCCAAGGGTCAGGTCTTCCTCGGTCCTCGCCGCCTCGAACGCCGCAGAAATCGCGGTCAGCAGGGCCGGCAACCCCTCGCCGGTCAGGGCCGAGATCGGAAAGACCCCCGCCCGGTTTTCGGCCTGCACCTGCAGCGACGAGCGCGCGGAGGGGTCCACCAGGTCCAGCTTGTTCCACACCTCGAACATCGGAACCGCCGGGTTCACCCCCAGTTGCCCCAGAATATCGGCCACGTCCGCCGCCTGCTCGCCGGTCTCGGAATGGGCAATGTCACGCACATGCAGGATCAGATCCGCCTCCAGCACCTCTTCCAGCGTGGCGCGGAACGACGCAACCAACTGGGTCGGCAGATCGGATATGAACCCCACCGTGTCCGAGGCGATGATCTTGCGCCCCGATGGCAGATTGATCCCGCGCATGGTCGGGTCGAGCGTGGCAAACAGCATGTCCTTGGCCAGCACATCGGCCCCGGTCATCCGGTTGAACAGCGTCGACTTGCCGGCGTTGGTGTAGCCCACCAAAGCCACGATCGGGAACGGGATCTTCCGCCGCGCCGCCCGGTGCAATTCGCGGGTTTTCACCACCCGCTCCAACTGACGTTTCAGCTTGATGACCTGCTCGTCTATCGCGCGCCGGTCACTTTCGATCTGGGTTTCCCCAGGGCCGCCGACAAACCCAAAGCCGCCGCGCTGGCGTTCCAGGTGGGTCCAGGCCCGCACAAGGCGGCTGCGCTGATAGGACAGCGCCGCAAGTTCCACCTGCAACACGCCTTCGCGGGTGCGGGCGCGTTCGCCGAAAATCTCAAGAATCAAACCGGTGCGGTCCAGAACCTTGCAGCCCCATTCCTTTTCCAGATTGCGCTGCTGCACCGGGCTGACTTGTCCGTCCACCAGCACGAGGCCGACGTCCAGCGCCTTGATTCGGGACTTGATCTCTTCGACCTTGCCGGTGCCGAACAACAGGCCCGGCGCGATCCGGCTGATGCGGACGACCTGGGCTTCCACCACGTCCAGATGCGGCAGCGCCGCCGCCAGCCCTACCGCCTCGGCAAGCGCGTGTTCGGGCAGTCGGCGGTGGCGCGTCGTTTTGATATCCGGATGCAGCACCATGGCACGCATCGCCGCGGCTTCACTTTCGTAAGCCGCAACGCCGGTCGCTTCGGGCCAAAGACCTTCGTCCTCGTCACTGTCCAGGCTTGGATCGTCGTCACCGTCTTCGGGGTCAGAGGTCACTCTTCGCCTTCATAAAGGTTCACCGGCCCGCCCGGCATGATCGTGGAAATGGCATGCTTGTACACCAGCTGCGATTGGCCATCCCGCCGCAAAAGCACGCAGAAATTGTCAAACCAGGTGATGACACCTTGAAGCTTCACACCATTGATGAGGAAAATCGTGACCGGAACCTTCGCCTTGCGCACATGGTTCAGGAATGCATCCTGCAAGTTCTGTTTGTCGGCAGCCATTTCTTGACCTTTGTTTCTTGGGCGCAAACCGCGCCACCATTCCCTTCTGCGAAAAGCCGCAGATTTGGCCGCTTTCTGGCAGCACGACATGCACTATGGCGACGATCTGCGGCCTTATCCAGCGAAAATCAGGCGTCTTGCCTTATTCCGTGTCGATCTCGTCCCCGTCGTCTTCCCGCGCGGCCCCCGCCTTCCCGGTCGAAACCACACCCAGCGATTTCAGCTTCCGGTGGAGCGCCGAGCGTTCCATGCCGACAAAGCCCGCAGTCCGGCTGATGTTGCCGCCGAACCGGTTGATCTGGGTCAGCAGATACTCGCGCTCGAACACCTCACGCGCCTCGCGCAGCGGCAGGGTCGCCATCGCCCCGCCCAGCACCAGACGGCCCGAATTGTCCATCGGCACATCCTGCCCCGGCAATTCCCGCGCTTCGATCGGACCGGTGCCATCGCCCAGGATCAGCACGCGTTCAATCACATTGCGCAGTTGCCGCACATTGCCCGGCCAGGCCATGGTTTGCAGCATCGCCTCCGCCTCGGGCGACAGCAGCCGCATCGGCAGGCCCTGAGAGCGGTTGAACAATTGGATGAAATGCCGGGCGAGTTCGGGTATGTCCTCGCGCCGCTCCTCCAGCGCCGGAACCGCCACGGGCACGACGTTCAGCCGGTCATACAGCTCCTGCCGGAACTTGCCGTCGCGGATATCCTGCCGCAAATCGCGGCTGGCGGACGAGATTACCCGCAAATCGACACGGACCTTGTCCGACCCGCCGACACGCGAAAACTGCTGCTCGGTCAGCACACGCAGAATTTTGGACTGGGTGCCCAGCGGCATGTCCGAGACTTCGTCGAAATAGACAATGCCGCCATGGGCTTGTTCCAGAAGACCTTTTTCAACGCCGCGGTCGGAGCTGTCGCGTCCGAACAGCACTTCCTCCATCCTGTCCGGTTCGATGGTCGCCGATGACACCGACACGAACGGCGCATTGGCGCGGCCGGAATTGGCATGAATGAAGCGGGCCGCGAGTTCCTTGCCAGAGCCCGAGGGTCCGGTCAGCATCACCCGGCCGTTCGACTTGGTGACCTTCTCCAGATTGCTTTTCAGCGTCCGGAATGCCGCCGAAGCCCCCAGCATGTCCGACGACACCAGATCGCGCCGCCGCAATTCCGCGTTCTCGCGCCGCAGCCGAGACGTCTCCATCGCGCGGCTGACCACCACCATCAACTGGTCGATGTTGAACGGTTTTTCGATGAAGTCATAGGCGCCCTGCTTGATCGCCGCGACCGCAATTTCAATATTGCCATGGCCCGAGATGATCACCACCGGCACATCCGGGTTGTCGCGCTTGACCTTCTTCAGAATGTCGATCCCGTCCAGCCGGCTGTCCTTCAACCAGATGTCCAGGATCATCAGACCCGGCACTTCCGCGTTGATCTCGGCGATGCAATCGTCGGAATTTGCAGCCATGCGAACGGCATAGCCTTCGTCCTTCAGAATATCCCCGATCAGCTCGCGGATGTCCTTTTCGTCGTCGACGATCAGAATGGTGCTCATTTTCCCCCCTGGGCGATGTGGTCATGGACGCCCTTGGCGTCTTGTGAGGTGCCGCTTGCGGCCATGCGGCGCGCTGCGGCAGGAAGGTGGATTTCAGCCATGGCGCCGATGGGCGCACCGGGGCTGAACGGGGCCGCGTCCAGAAGCTCCAGCGTGCCGCCATGTTCCTCGATGATCTTCTTCACGATGGGCAGGCCAAGGCCGGTGCCTTTTTCGCGCGTGGTCACATAGGGTTCGAACAGGCGGGCGCGGTCGGGTGGCAGACCCGTGCCGTTGTCGGAAATGCGGATGGTCACGCCAGACTCGCCGCGTTCCATCGAGACGCGAATTTCCGGCGAAAACCCATTCGCCTTTTCATGTTTTGCTTCAATGGCTTCGCCGGCGTTCTTGATAAGGTTGGTCAGCGCCTGCCCGATCATTGTGGCATCCACGTCCAGCAGCACCGCCTCGCGAGGCAAGGACTTGACGAAGGTCACGCCGGGCTGGCCGTTTTCTTGCAACATCACAGCGGCACTGACCAGCGCGGTCAGGTCCGTCTCGCGCCGTTCGGGTTCGGGCATCCGGGCGAACCGGCTGAATTCGTCCACGATCCGCCGCAGATCATTGGTCTGGCGCACGATGACATCGGTCAGTTGTTCCAACTCTTCCGGGTCGGCGATCTGGCTGCGATATTTGCGCTTGATGCGCTCGGCGGACAGTTGAATGGGGGTCAGCGGGTTCTTGATTTCATGCGCAATGCGCCGGGCCACATCGCCCCAGGCCGCCATCCTTTGCGCCGAGACAAGGTCGGTCACATCATCGAAGGCCACAACCGTGCCTTCAAGCCCGCCTTCTTCAGTGCGGCGTTCGGTCATCCGCACCAGCAGGCTTTCCGACTTGCCGCGTCGGATCAGGCGAATTTCCTCTTGCACCATTGTGGGAACACCGTCCCGCAAGCGCTTTAGCAATAACGAAAATTCTGGAACCAGATCGGTCAGCCCTCCGCCAATCAGTCCGGGTTCGGTCAGGTCCAGAAGCCGGATACCGGCCCGGTTGACGAAATCGATCCGCCCAGCGGCGTCCAGACCGATGACACCGGCCGTCACATTGGACAAAACGCTGTCAAACAGCCGCCGTCGCCCTTCCGTTTGTGCATGGGCATCCACCAAAGCCTCGCGCTGGCCCTTGAGTTGCCGCGTCATCCGGTTGAACAGGCGGCCCAGCATGGCGATTTCGTCGTCGCCGTCTTCTTCAAACACCTGCACATCCAGATCCCCGCCGCCGACCCTTTGCGCAGCAGACGCGAGCCGCCCCACCGGACGTGACAGCCGTTCGGCGAACCACAGGCCGGCCCAGATGGCCGCAAGGATCAGGATGACCGCAAATCCCAGATAGATCAGGCCAAAGTTGAACAGGATGCGCCCGCGTTCCGATTCCAGCTGCTGATACAGCGCCACGGTCTGCTTGGTTTCGTCCAGCAGCCCCAGGATCGAGCCGTCGACGGTGCGGGTCACGAACAAAAGCCTGCCCGGGATGTTGGGCAGCCGCGCCAACGCACGAAATTCGTTGTTGGCCCAGTCTTCGATCAGCACCACTTCGCCATTTTCGGCCCGCCCGATCTCTTCCGAAGTCGGGGCGTCGAAGTTGAACAGATAGCTGTTCTCGCCGCGTGCCTTGATCGAACCCGCGCCGCCGATCAGGTACACTTCCTTGAGCCCGCGCTGCACCAGCCCCTGCCCCTGCACCAGCACCGGCCTTAAATCGCCATCGCTGAGAAGCTTCGACTGGCTTACCTGGGCGCGGTTGATGAAATCGGCCAGCGCCTTGACATCATCGGTCAGGGTGCTGCGCTGCTCGCCCTCATAGGCCTGCGCCGCCGCCAATGAGGCGCCCACCACCTCGCGCACACGGGTCGAAAACCAACCCTCCAGCCCGATGTTCACTGTCAGAACGCCGAACACCGCGACGAGGATCGTCGGCACCAGCGCGACCACCGCAAACACCGTGGTCAGGCGCAAGTGCAGCCGGCTGCCCGCGCTTTGGCTGCGGCGGTCGGCCACCATGCGCAGCACGCGGGCCGTGACCAGCGCCAGCACGATCAGCACATAGACCAGGTCGGCCAGCAGGATCAGCCGCAAAAACGGCGAGGTGGCGCCCTGATTGAACGGCCCCAGCGCTAGGAAGGTCAAGACTGCCAGTATCGGCCCCAGCAAGACCAACGCGAAGGCCATGCCGGTCTGCATCCGGCGTTGCCGGCGCAACCGGCTTAGCCGGTCCATCCAGGTCTTGTTGCCTCTGGCAGCCGCCACGCCTTGCCTCTCCCGCAGGGCGGAGTCACCCGCCTGCAACATCCGGTGTCTTTTGCGGCACATGGGCCACGGGACACACTGTCTGTTGCGGGTTTACATCAGCTTGCGGCGACGAGTCACGCGGATATCGAGGTCGGTGATCTTCTTGCGCAAGGTATTGCGATTGATCCCCAGCAGGTCCGCACATTTGGCCTGATTGCCCGCCGTGGCATCCAGCGCAATCTCGATCAGCGGCATCTCTACCTCGCGCAGAATGCGGTCATACAGCCCCGGAGGCGGCAACTGGCCGTTGTGCAGATCGAAATAGCGGCGCAAATGTCGCGCAATGCTGGCGGAAAGTTTCTCACTTTCCACCGCCCCGGCGCGGGCCGGTTCCACCGCCTGCACGGTGCCAAGCGCCTGTTCCAGTTCTCCGACATTGATCTCTGGCTCGGAGGCGGTGACAAGCAGCCGCTTCAGCGTGTTCTCCAGTTGCCGCACATTGCCCGGCCAGGGATAGTTGCGGATCGCCGCCTTGGCATCGTTCGACAAGCGCCGCACGACGCCCATCTCGCGCTCGCCCCGGGTCAGGAAATGCTCGGCCAAGAGCGGGATATCCTCGACCCGTTCGCGCAAGGACGGCACGTTGATCGTGACGCCGCCCAGGCGGTAATACAGATCCTTGCGCAGCTTGCCCGCTTCCATCCGCTGCGACAGATCGGCCTGGCTGGTGGCCATGACGCGCGGCGCGTGGTCGTCGGCGACGTCCAGCAGGCGCACAAGCCGGGCCTGACCGTCCTCGTCAAAATCGGCCACTTCGTCGATCATCAGCGTGCCGCCGCGCGCGCGCAGCAGCGTGTTCGAAATGCCGTCCACCCCGGCCAGATCGGCGGCCTGCGCCACCACGAACGGCTGGCTGCGACGGTCGGAAAAGTCGTGGATGGCTCGCGCGATCAGGCTTTTGCCGGTGCCGGATTCCCCGGTGATCAGCACCGGCAGATCGGTATTCATCACCTTGGCCACCAGCCGATACAGCGCCTGCATCGCCGTCGTGCGCCCCACCAGCGGCAGATCCTCGCCCGGCTCGCGCGGTACCACCGGCGAGATTGGCCTCAAGGCACGCCGCTTGGGGTCCAAAGCCCGGGCCGAGCGTTTCATCAGATCGGGCAGATCGAAGGGTTTGGGCAGATAGTCGAACGCCTCGGCCTCGGCCGCCTGAATCGCCGTCATGATGGTGTTTTGGGCCGAGATGATGATCACCGGCAGACCCGGGCGGATGCGGTTGATGCGGGGCAAGGTTTCCAACCCGTTGCCATCCGGCATGATCACATCCGAGATCACAAGGTCGCCCTTGCCCTCTTCCACCCAGCGCATCAGCGTCATCAGGCTCGAGGTTGCATGCACCTTGCAGCCCGCCCGCGTCAGCGCTTGGGTCAGAACGGTGCGGATCGTGCGATCATCGTCTGCCACCAGAACCGTGCCATCCATCAGCTATACTCCTTCAACTCTTCACCCCATCCGCTGCCGACAGACTGCGCGGGGCCATGGACAGCGACAAACGAAACACCGTTTTGCCCGGCGCTGAATCGACGCTGATCCAGCCGCCATGGTCGCTGATGATTTTCGATACAAGCGCCAGGCCAAGCCCGGTGCCGTTCTCACGCCCCGAGACAAAGGGTTCAAATATGTCCCGCGCGATGTCCGCCGGTATGCCCGGGCCGTCATCGATGATCTCGACTTGCAGGGGCAGGGTTGACCCGGTGCCGTCCTTGCGCCGCAGCCGCAGCGACAGGTCATAAAACGTCCGCAGCCGGATCGTGCCGCCATTGTCGCCCGAGGCTTCCGTGGCGTTCTTGATCAGGTTCAGGAACACCTGCACCAATTGGTCGGGATCGGCCAGCGTCAGCGGCAGCGAGGGGTCGTAATCCTCGATGAAGGTCATATGCGCGCCGTAGCCCATCTGGGCGGATTTGCGCGCGCGGTCCAGAATGTCGTGGATGTTGACCGGGCGCACGTCCGGCGGGCGGACATTTCCGAACTGTTCGACCTGTTCCAGCAGTTTCACGATGCGCCGGGTTTCCTCGACGATCAGATCGGTCATCTCGCGGTCTTCCGGCGACAGGTTCATCGCCAGAAGCTGCGCCGCGCCGGAAATGCCGGCCAGCGGGTTCTTGATTTCATGCGCCAGCATCTCGGCCATGCCAATGGCGGATTTCGCGGCGGAACTGGCATCGCGGGCGCGGCCCATTCGTTCGGCCAGAACGCGGGGAGAGATCAGCATCAGCAGAAGGTCAGGCTGGTCGTTCAGCGGCGCGATTTGCAGCGTCGCCTGCACGGGCTGACGTTCCCCGGCCGTCACCAGCGCCTCGTTGATCACCACGCCGGATTCGTTGTTGCGCGCCTGATCCAATGCCTGATCCAGCACACCTTCGACCTTCAGGCGCGAACCGGCGGGCTGGCCGACAAGGCTGCGGGCCGAGGCGTTGAAGAAGGTTTCCGCCGCCGGATTGACCGCCACGATGGCGCTGGTCCGGTCCAAAAGCAGGGCCGGCAACGGCAGCGAGGCCCAGATTGATCCCGGTGGCGGCGCAAACGCGGTCATGCGGCGGCACTTTCGGGATAGGGTCCGTCAAACGCCTCACCCAGAAGCCGGATCACCTGTGCGGGGTCGGGTTCAACAAGGATGCGGGGTTTCAGCGCCGGATCACCAGAGCGGCTGAGATACCAGTTCAGATGCTTGCGCACGCAGCGCAGGCCAAGCTCGCGCCCGTAAAAGCCAAGCGCGGCTTCGTAGTGCCCGATCACCAGCGCGGCCAGATCGGCCCCCACCGGCACCACGGGCGCGGGTGCGCCGTGCAACTCATGCGCAATCTCGGCCAGAACCCAAGGCGCGCCTTGGGCGCCCCGCCCCACCATCACCCCGTCGGCACCCGACAGCGCCAGCGCGCGGCGGGCACTGGCGGCATCCACGATATCGCCATTGGCAATCACCGGAATCGTCACCGCGTCCTTGACGGCGCGGATCGCCGCCCAATCGGCCTGACCCTTGTAAAGCTGATTGCGGGTGCGCCCGTGCACCGTGACCATGGCGATGCCCGCGCCTTCCGCTGCCTTGGCCAGTTCGGGGGCATTCAGGCAATCGCGGTCCCAGCCCAGCCGCATCTTCAGCGTGACCGGCACCGAAACCGCGCCCACCACCGCCTCGATCAGTTTCAGCGCATGGGCAGGCTCGCGCATCAGCGCCGCGCCGCACGCGCCGGTCGTCACGCGCTTGGCGGGGCAGCCCATGTTGATGTCGATGATCTGCGCGCCCTGCCCTTGCAGCGCTTTGGCGGCTTCGGCCATCCAATAGGCCTCGCGCCCGGCGATCTGCACCGAAGTTGCAGCCTCGGTCAGCCCCAGTTCGGCGCGGGCCCGCATTTCCGGCAGGCCGGTCATCATCTCTTCCGAGGCGACCATTTCGCTGACCACCAGCCCGGCGCCAAAGCGCGCCACCACCCGCCGGAATGGCAGATCGGTGATGCCAGCCATCGGTGCCAGAAACACTGGCGGGCCGAGCCTGTGGGGTCCAAGGGAAATCGTCACGGTTTTTCCTGCGCTCTCAGGTTCCAGTTAGACATGCCCTTGGAGTGTTCCAAGGCGATGACAGGCAATTCTGCCCGAAAAATCGGCATTGCTTAAAATATAGGCGTCTTTGCCGCGAAAGCGGGCATCCTGTTTGCCGCCGCGCATGGCTTTGGCTATGTAACGGGCATGAGCATCGCTGTCATCATCGTCGCCGCCGGGCGCGGCACCCGTATGGGCGAAGGCCCGCCGAAGCAATGGCGCGATCTGGGGGGGCGGCCCGTGCTGGCCTGGACCCTGCGCGCCTTCGACAGCTTTCGCCGGGTGCTGGTGATCCACCCCGAGGACCGCGCCATGGCCGAGACGCTGGATATTCCGGGGCTGGAGCTTGTCCAAGGCGGCGCCACCCGCGACGCCTCGGTCCGCGCGGCGCTGGAGCATCTGGCGGGCAGCGATGTGACCCGGGTGCTGATCCATGACGGCGCGCGGCCGCTGGTGTCGTCGGCCTGTATCGCCCGTGTGCTGGCGGCGCTGGACACTTTTCCCGGCGCGGCCCCGGCGCTGCCGGTCACCGATGCCCTGTGGACTGGCGCGGAGGGCCTTGTCACCGGCACCCGCGACCGCTTGTGCCTTTACCGCTCCCAGACCCCGCAAGTCTTCCGCTTTCCCGATATCCTGCACGCCCATCGCAATCATCCCGGCGGCGCGCTGGATGATGTCGAGGTTGCGCTTGCCGCAGGGCTTGACGTGGC
>JANLQT010000201.1:0-12377 GCA_031368035.1 Rhodobacterales bacterium
CGAAATCTTCGGGGTATTCCAAGCCATGATGGGTCCTCCTGTTTTGAACGCAAGGTGATCCCTGCTTGACTACGATGTCATCACGGGCGTGATGCGACAATCTATCGCAACGATAAGGCTGGGCTATGGCTCGGGCTGCCAGCCGTCCACCGCAAGGGCGATGAAGGGCGGCATGGGGGAAACCTGCGGCAACCTGACGGCGCTGCCCGCCTGGACAAGCGCGGCGATCATCGCGCCATAAGGCACAACAGATTGATATTGCGACGGAAACAACGCAACGATCCGTCGAGGCTCCAGCCCGGTCGGATACAACCGCAGGCCGCCGCTGCCCACCCCGCCTTCGGCAAAACCCAGCGCCGGCACGATGCAGACACCCAGGCCCGCCCTTGTCATCTCGATCATCGTCTCAAAGCTGCGGACCCGGGCGAGGGCGCGGTTGGCGGGCAGCACCCGGTCATACCAGTCCTGGATGCGGCGGCTGTGATGGGTGCCAAAAACGAATTGCAACGTGGTGTTCAGCAAAGCCTGATGCGCTGCGGGCAGGCTGGCGATGTCGGTGCAGCCGCCAAGATCCAACCCCTCGGGCACCGCCAGAACATAAGGGTCCGACGCCACCGCCACTTGCCGGAACCCCAGTGCCGCCTCGGGCAAGGACCCTGACGCCACCAGCCCGATATTGGCGCGGCGGGCATACAGCGCCTCCAGCACTTCGCCGGGGGCGCCCTCATGCAGGTCGAAATCCAACCGGTCCAGCGGCAGTTCCAGGCGCCGGATCGCCTCGGGCAGCAGGGTCCGCATCACCGATCCCGCGCCTGCGATGCGCAACGAATGTCGCGGCCCGCCCCCGGCCACCGGCAGCACATCTTCCAGTTCCTGCACCGACCGCAACACCTGCTCGGCCCGTGCCAGCAGGGCGGTGCCCAGTTCGGTCAGCTCCAGCCCGCCCGCGCGCCGTTCAAACAGCCGCGCGCCGATGGCGGTTTCAAACGCCGACAGTTGCTGCGAAAGGCTTGGCTGGGTCACGCCCAGAAGCTTGGCCGCCCGCGTCATCGAGCCGCTGTGCGCGACCGACCAGAACACCTGCAACCGCCGGATCGAGATTTCGCCGCCCGCCGCGTCCAGCCGCCTTGCGGCGGGCAGCACCAGAATGTCGCTGGCCAGAATGTCTCTGGACGGTTCGATCGCGGTGTTCAAAGGCGCCTCCCCCCGCAACCGGGCTCCCGGGTGCGAGCCGATGTGCGGGGGCCAGACAACCACCCATCGCCATTGAAAGGATCAATGTTCAGAATAGGAATTTGGCAGGCGTCAGTCCGCGCGCCCCGCCGACAGCCCCGCCGACAGCCCCGCCGTCTGCCCAGCTGCCCGGCCCGAGAAGATGCAGCCGCCAAGGAAGGTGCCTTCCAGCGCATTATAGCCATGCAGCCCGCCGCCGCCAAAGCCCGCCGCTTCACCCACGGCGTAAAGCCCCGGAATGGGCTTGCCGTCCGCCCCAAGGGCGCGGGCGGACAGGTCGGTTTCGATCCCGCCAAGCGTCTTGCGTGTCAGCACATGCAGGCGCACGGCGATCAGAGGCCCCGACTTGGGGTCAAGGATGCGGTGCGGCTTGGCGGTGCGCATCAGCCTGTCGCCCAGATAGGCGCGGGCCTGCCTGATCGCGGTGATCTGGGCATCCTTGGCGAAAGGATTGGTCAGTTCGCGGTCGCGCGCCTCGATCTGGGCGCGCAGGTGGCCCGTGTCCAGCGGCACCTCGCCGATGCGGTTCATGCCCTGCACCAGCGCCTCCAGCGTGTCCGCGACGACAAAATCGGCCCCATGGGTCTTGAACGCCTCTACCGGGGGCGGGGCGGCCTTGCCAAGGCGCGAGCGCAGCAGCAGCCGCCAGTCCTTGCCGGTCAGGTCGGGGTTCTGTTCCGACCCCGACAGGGCGAATTCCTTCTTGGCGATCTTCTGCGTGGTGATGAACCACGAATGCGAATACCCGCGCTGGCCCAGTTCCTTCAGCGTCGCCAGCGTGTCAAACCCCGGCAGGCAGGGCGCGGGCAGCCGGTTGCCCGCAGCGTCGAACCACAGGGACGACGGCCCCGGCAGAATGCGGATGCCGTGGTTCGGCCAGACAGGCGCCCAGTTCTGCACGCCTTCGGTTTAATGCCACATCCGGTCGCCGTTGATGACCCGTGCCCCCGCCGCTTCCGCATGACCGATCATCAGCCCGTCCACATGCGCGGGCACGCCGCAGACCATGGTCTTGGGGGCCGGTCCCAGCCGGTCCACTGGCCAGACTTTCCGCACCGCTGCCTCGTTGCCGCCGATCCCGCCCGAGGCGACGATGGTGGCGCCCGCCGTGATCTCGAAGCTGCCGGTGACGGTGCGGGACGAGGACTGGCCGCGCAAGACGTCGCTGTCCTCCAGCACCTCGCCTGCTGCCCCGTCACCGCGCCGTTGCCCAGCAGCCGGGTAACGCGGTGGCGAAAGTGGAAGGTCAGCTTGCCCGTCGCCTCTGCCGCGAGCGCACGTTTGACGAAAGGCTCCAGCACGCCCGGCCCGGTGCCCCAGGTGACATGGAACCTTGGCACCGAATTGCCGTGCCCATCCGCAAGCGATCCGCCCCGTTCCGCCCAACCCACCGCCGGAAACCAGCGCATGCCCAGACCATGCAGCCAGGGCCGCATTTCAGAGGCGGCGAAGTTCAAATACGCCTCCGCCCAAAGGCGCGGCCAGTGATCCTCGGTGCGGTCAAACCCCGCCGAGCCGAGCCAGTCCTGCCGCGCGAGGTCCAGACTGTCGCGGATGCGCAGCCGCCGTTGTTCCGGCGTGTCCACCATGAACAGCCCGCCCAGCGACCAGAACGCCTGCCCGCCAAGGCTTTGGCGCGGCTCCTGATCCAGCAGGATGACGCGCTTGCCGCGTGCCGTCGCCTCGCAGGCCGCGACCAGCCCCGCCAGCCCTGCGCCGATGATGAGAACGTCGGTTTCCATCATTGCCCGATGCGCTTGAGGAACCTCTTCCGCCCGATCTCGCCCATCCATTCCAGCAGCGGATACAGCCATCCCAGCAGCCAAGGATAAGCCCCCGCCAGCCGAGAAGTCAGGCTTTCGGAATAGGGCACATAGACCTCCAGCCTTGGCCGGGTCAAAGCCCGCTCATAAGCCCGCGCGATGTCGTCCGCCTGGACCGGCTTGCCGACGAAGTTCAGCGCTGATCCGCCATGCATCGCTTCATGCCGCAGCATGGGCGTGTCCACCCCAGCCGGATAAACGCCGGTGACCTTGACCCCCTTGACGGCCAGTTCATCCTTCAGCCCCCACAGCAGCCCCCGCACCCCGAATTTCGACGCCGAGTAAGTGGCCGAGCCCTTCAACGACACAATCCCGCCCATCGAGACCGTCGCCATGATATGCCCGCGGCCTTCTCGCCCCATGCGGCGGGCGAAACTTTGGATGAGCATGGCGGTGGCGGTCAGGTTGACCTGAATCTGATCCGCCATGTCCTGCCGCGAGATATCCGCAAGGTCCCCGATCACCAGCATCCCGGCGTTGATCACGCAGACATCGATGAACGCGCCACTTTCAATCACCGCGTCGCAGAACGCGTCCAGTTGCGCGCGGTCGCGCTGGTCAAGGACATGGGTGGTGGCGCCGGGATAATCCTTCGCCATCGACTCCAGCTTTGCGGCGTTGAAATCCACCAGCATCAGGCGGAAGCCCTTGGCATGAAAGCGTTTTGCCACAGCCGAACCGATGCCACCCGTGGCGCCGGTGATAAGCGCGGTTTGGGTCATGGCGTGGCTCCCTGCCGCAAATCGTGGAAGGAATGGTCGTCCAGGTCCGGCCAGCCGAGTTGTCGGCGCTTTTCGGCCAGCACCTGCATCAGCGTTTCGGCGTTGACGTAATTGGCGTGGCGCGCACTGTCGATATAGACCTTGCCGCCGCGCAGATCGGGCCGGTCCGTCGCCCGCATCGCCGCCATCACATCGGCCTTCACCCCGGTTTCGCGCGCGTTGATATCGGCGACGATCATCTGCGCCATCTCGTCAAACCGCCTGTAGGCGGCGTCGGCAAACTCGGCAAAGCCCAGCACATAAAGGCCCGGCAACGATCGGTGGAGGATGTTCAGATACAGTTGCGGACGCCCGGATTTCCACTCGAACAACCCTTCGTCAAAGAACGGCAACTTGTAGTCATAGCCGGTGCAGAACAGCACCAGGTCAATCGCCTCGACCGAGCCGTCCGCGAACAGCACACGCGGGCCGTCAAACCCTTTCACATCCCCCTTCGCCGTCAGATCGCCATGCGCCAGAAAGTGCAGGATTTGCGTGTTCATGATCGGATGGCTCGCCAGCGCGTCATGATCCGGCGCGGGCAGACCCAGCCTCGTCAGATCGCCGCTGACCATATCCAGCATCTTGTTCAGATCGCCCGACACGGCGGCGCCCTTGGGCGGCAGCACCTTGCCGCTGACCAGCACATCGGTCGGAATGCCGAACAGATGCTTCGGCACAAACCGATACCCCCGCCGCACGCTGAAATACGCCGCCTCCGCCGTCCGCGCCGCATCGCAGGCGATGTCCACGCCGGAATTCCCCGCGCCGATGATCAGGACGCGCTTGCCCCGGAACTCTTCGGGGTCGCGGTAGGTGACGGAGTGGCGCGCCTGACCGGTGAAGGTCTCGGCCCCCGGCAGTTTCGGCATCGCGCCGTGCCAGGTCACGCCGGGGCAGGCGATCACGCCGGCATAGTGGCGGACCTCTCCGGTGGACAATTCCACCCGCCAGCCATCGCCTTCAGGCGCGGCATGGCGCACCTCGGTGCCGAAGGTGATGTGCGGGCGCAGGCCATAGGCGTCCGCAAAGTCCTGCAGATAGGACAGGATCTGCGCGCCGGACGGGTAATCGGGAAAACTGTCCGGCATCGGAAAGCCATAGAAATACGAGGTCCATTTCGACGAGATGAAATGCGCGGTGTCATAAAGCGGCGTGCCGGGGTTGCCCGGCTCCCACAACCCGCCAAGCTCGGTGTGCCGTTCGAAACAGTCGAACGGAATGCCCTCTTTCAGCAGCGCCCGGGCCGAGATCAGACCGGCCGGTCCTGCGCCGATGATGCAATATCGGCCCTTGTAGCCGGTCACCGGCGCGCTGCGCGTGTCCGAATGGCGGAAGGTCGTGCTGGCGATCTTGGCAAAGGCGGCGGGGCGAAACCGGCGCAGATAAAGCGCGTACAGCAGGGCCATCGCTGCCAGCGGCAGGAAGATCCAGGGCAGATGGTTGACCACAGGATTGGTGGTGCCGGTCAACTGGTCATAGCTGAAGAAGATCGCCACCAGAAACACCGTCAGCCCGCCCGCGCCGATCAGCGGCAGGATGCGCGTGCGCCACAGCCCCCCGCGCCCGACCCGCGTGAAATACCCCACCACCGCCAGCGCGCAGGCGATCTGCATCAGGATGATGCCGATGGTGCCCAGCCCGATCATCCCCGACGCAATCCCGACGTAAGGCGAGGCCCCCAGCGCCCCAAGCCCCAGCACCATCACCACCTCGAACGCTGTCATCACCATCGAGGCGACATGCGGCGCATGATGGTCGGCATGGATCGCCGCCAGCGGCCCCGGCAGCAGATCATCCGCCGCCAAAGCATAGAAATACCGGCTCGCGGCGTTGTGGATCGCCAGAAAGCTGGCCAAAATCGAGGTGACAAGGAATATCCCCATCACCGCCACCAGCGCGTCACCGCCAAAGGTCTGCGCCAGCGCGATGACCAGATTGCCGCTTTCCTGCTTGGCCAGCGCCTGTACCTGATCCGCCCCCGCCGCGCCGATGATCATCCAGGCCGAGAAGGTGTAGAAGACCACGATCACCCCCAGCGCCCAGAATGTCGCCCTGGGGATCGACTTGCGCGGGTCCTGCGTCTCTTCGCCATACAAAGCCGCCGCCTCGAAGCCGATGAAGGACACCAGTGCAAAGGGGATCACGGCGCCGATGCCGGGGTTGGTCAGGGCGCCAAGGCTCCAGACCTCCATCGGCAGCGCGGCCAGCCCCTTCTGCGCCAGCACGCAAAGATCGAAGGCCAGCAGGATGGCGAATTCCGCCAGCATGAAGAACACCAGCACCTTGGCCGACAGGTCCAGCGAGCGATAGCCCAGCAGCGCCACCAGCCCCATGCCAATGGCGGCAAAAACCATCCAGGAGATATCCGCCCCCAGCTCCTGTGCCACCAGCGCCGCGAAATAGCCGAAAGCCGCCGCCAGCCCGACCGAGAACACCGCATAGGCAAAGGCCGCCGAATAGGCCGCCATCACCCCCGCCACCCGCCCCAGCCCCTGGCCGACTTGCGTATAGAACGCGCCTTGCGAGCGGATTTCCTTGCTCAGCGCCGTATAGCCCGCCGCAAAGGCCAGCAGCGTCAACCCCACCAGCACGAAGGACACCGGCAGAGACAGCGCGGCGCTGGACGCCAGCGCCAAGGGCGTGTTGCCCACCATCGCCGCCAGCGGCGCTGCGGCAGCAATCACCAGCACGATCACCCGCCCGGTGGTGATCGGCTTGCGGGTCTTGCCCCCCGGCGCCGGATACTGCACCGAAACCCTTGCGCTCATCTGCCCCATCCCATCCCGCTTGACCGGCCTTTTCGGCCTGCTATTCTGAACCCGAGCATTGATCGGGTTTTGCGGCCTGTCAACGGCCAAACCAAAGGAACGCGGCGGCAGATGGGCGAGGACAGATCGGCGCAGCGCAGCATTGGCCAGCAGCACCGCAGCCGCGAGCGGGTGGAGGATGTACTGCGTGCAGCCGAGGCTTTGGTGGCAGCACAAGGCTATGACGGGCTGAAAATGCGCGAACTGGCGCGGGCGGCGGGCCTGCCGATCGCCTCGCTGTATCACTATTTCCCCTCCGCCACCGCGGTGATGCGGACGCTGGCCGGGCGGTTTCTGGTGTCGCTGCGCGCGGTTCTGACCGAGGCGCTGGAGGCCGAACTGCCCCCGGCCCTCGCGCCCCAAGACGCGCCTGAAGCGGTGGGCCGCACCGTGCGCCGCGTGGCGGTGTTCCTGCGCCAGGCCCCGGCGGGGGCGGCGATCTGGGACGCCCTGCGCGCGGTGCCCGACCTGCGCGCACTTGATATGGCCGACACCGAAGAGACCGCGCGGCTGATCGAACCCTATCTCGCCCGCGCCGCCCTTGGCCTGCCGCCCGGCGCGCTTGGGGATTTCGCGCTGGTGTTTCTGGAGGCGGTGCAGAGCAACCTTCTGGTCATGGTCCGTGCCGCGCCGGACCGGCAAGAGGCGCTGACCGAGGCGACGGTGGTTCTGGCGGTGGCCGTGCTGGCCGGCCTTCCGCACTGATCCCGCACCAACGATTTTTCTCCGAAAAATCAGGCGCTCTGGCTTGCGCCACGCCCGGCCTTCAGGGCGGAACTTTCGAAGAAAATTCGTAGCCCCGGTGTGCAAGGGGCGGGAATCGTGGTTAATCGATTCTGAACGAACAAAATTAAATCATGCACTTTCAATGGCTTGACGGGTCTTGCACGCGTGCAAGACCCGGGCCTTGCACGCCCCGCCTAGTCCTGCCGCAACTTGGTGCCGTTCACTGCGGCAATGAAATCCACCAGATGCGGCACATAATCCTCCGGCCCGCCGCCACTGGCCGCGACCCCCAAAGCGAAGGCGTTCTTGACGGCATTGCCGATCGGATTGGCCAGCTTGGCCGCGTCCGCCATGCTCTCCAGATAGGACAAATCCTTCAGCCCATTGGCCAGAGTGAACCGGTGCGCCTCGCGGTTGCCTTCGATCGTATGGCCCATGAAGGTCTGATAGAACCCGCAATCCATCCGCCCGCCCCGGATCACGCTGTCGAAGGTCTCGGGCGAGATGCCGACCTTGGCGGCCAGAACCAGCGCCTCGGAATAGATCGCGGCATAGCCGAGCGAGACGAAGTTGTTCAGCAGCTTCATCTTGTGCCCGTCGCCCACCCGGCCGATGTGGACGATCTTGCCGGCCCAGGTTTCCAGGATCGGCTTGATCCGGGCAAACACCTCCGGATCGGCCCCTACCATCGTGTCGAGCGTGCCCGCCCAAGCCTCTTTGGGGGTGCGCGACAGGGGGGCATCGGCAAAGCCGATCCCTCGCGCGGCCAGTTCCGCCGCCAGAACCACGGTCGAAGTCGGGTCCGAGGTCGAGCAATCCACCACCACCGACCCCGGCGCCAGATGCGCCGCCAGCCCCTCCGGCCCGCGCAGGATCGCCTCGACCTCGCGTGAGCCGGTCACGCAGAGGAATACGACTGAAACTTTGCTCGCGAGGTCGGCAAGGTTCGCCGCCTCGACCGCACCCCGGGTGATCAGATCCTCCAGCGGTTTGCGATTGCGATGGGCAAGAGCCAGCAGCGGATAGCCCTTTTCGACGATGTTCCTGGCCATGCCGTGGCCCATCAGGCCCAGACCCACAAAGCCCACGGTTTCAGAATGTGCCATGCTGGCCCCCCACAAGTTGCGCCCACAGGTTCCAGGGCTTGCCCGCCCGGCGCAAGAGGCTTTGGTCAAGCGGGCGTGTCTTGTGTAAATTCTGCAAACATTGTGTAACGTCAGGCCAATTCACCCCGTAATGCAGGCAGATATGCAGGACCCAGGCGGCACGACGGAAGCCCGCTGGGCCGCGCTGATGCGGGCCAGCGTGGCAGGGGACGGACGCGCCTACGTTCGCCTGCTGACCGAGATCACCCCCGTGCTCCGCGGCATCGTCCGGGCGCGCGGCCGAACCTTTGCCCCTGATCAGCACGAGGACATCGTGCAGGAGGTCCTGTTGTCGATCCATGCCAAGCGCCACACCTGGCGCGACGACCATCCGGTCAAGCCCTGGCTTTACGCCATCACCCGGCACAAGGTGGTCGATGCCTATCGCAAGCGCGGAACGTCGGTCGATTTGCCGATCGAGGATTTCGAGGATGTGCTTGAAGCCGAGGTCGGCCCCGATCTGACCGCAGCGCGGGATGTAGAGGTGCTGGTGGGACGGCTGGACCCCAGGTCAGCGACCATCGTTCGGGCGGTGGCACTGGAGGAGTTGCCCCATGCCGAGGTCTCGGCCCGGCTGGGGATGACGGATGCGGCGCTGCGGGTGGCGCTGCACCGGGCGATGAAGAAGTTGCAGGACTGGGGAAAGGGGGTATGATGGAGACCGATGATCTGATCCGGAAACTGGCCGCCAGGCCCAACGTGGCGCCCATGGATGACCGCCGGTTCATGCTGCTGGCCCTGGGCGCCGTGGCCGTGCCGGTTGCGGTGTTCCTGGCCGTGGCAGGGGTGCGGCACGGCTTGGGCTTGGCGATCTCGCAGCCCTTGGTGATGGTCAAGACCCTGCTGCCGCTGCTTGCCTTTGCGCTGGCCCTGCCGGAACTGGCCCGCCTGACCCGGCCCGAGGGCATGGGCGAGACCAAGCTGTTCCGCCTCGCCCTGCCGCTGCTGGCCACACTGGCCTTGTTCGTGCTGACCCTGTTTGACCCCGAGGCGCTGGAGTCCCGTCTGGAGCCGGGCTGGTTCGGCGTGGCGGAATGCCTCGGCCTGATCAGCCTTCTGTCCATTGTCCCGGTCTGGGCGGGCCTGCGCCTTCTTGGCAAAGGCGCGGTGGCGGCGCCGGGGTTCGCAGGGGCGGTGGCGGGGTTTGTGGCGGGGTCGGGCGTTGCGGCGGGCTATTCCCTGTTCTGTACAAGGGACAATCCGCTGTTCTATCTGGTCTGGTATTCGGTCGCGATCGGCATTGCTACGGCGGCGGGGGCCTTGCTGGGCCGCCGGATGCTGCGCTGGTAGATCAGGCCAGCGCCGCCGCCCGCAACGCGGCGATATTGGCGCCATAGGGTGCGGGATTGGCAGGAGAGCCACCCTTGAAGATCGAAGACCCCGCCACCAGCACATCTGCCCCTGCCGCGACCAGTGCCCCGGCATTGGCGAGGGTCACGCCCCCGTCGATCTCGATATGGATCGGCCTGTCCCCGATCAAATCCCGCAGGCGCCGGACTTTCTCGATCTGCCCTGCAATCAGGGTCTGACCGCCGAACCCGGGGTTCACGGTCATCACGTTGATCAGGTCGACATCGTCCAGAAGATACCGGGCCGCCTCGATCCCGGTGCCGGGGTTGATGGCGAGACCGGCCTTGGCGCCCAAGGTTCGGATGGTCTGTAGCGAGCGGTGGATATGTGGCCCCGCCTCGATATGAACCGAGATCACATCGGCCCCGGCTTTGGCGAAAGCCTCCAGATAGGCGTCCACAGGGGCGATCATCAGGTGGACGTCCATGACCTTGGAGATGTGCGGGCGGATCGCGGCGCAGAGGCCGGGGCCGAAGGTCAGATTGGGCACGAAATGCCCGTCCATCACATCGACGTGGACCCAGTCGGCGCCCTGAGCCTCGATCGCCCGACATTCGGCACCGAACTGGGCGAAGTCGGATGCAAGCAGCGAGGGGGCGATCTTGGGGATACGAGAGAAGGGCATGGCGGGGTCCTTGAGCGCAGGTTTTGCAAGGCCGGGATGTGACACCGCGAACGGGTTCGGGCAAGAATAAACGTGGGGCCACGCGTGCAAGATTGCCTCTTGCACGCGTGCAAGAGAAGTTAACTTATTGAAACAGCTAGGTTTCGTAAATTCTGTTCATTTTCGATTAACCATGATTTGCCAAGACCTCGTCCCCTATCACCGCGGAGACAAATACCTCCACGGGGGTTTGGGGGTGTGAAACCCCCATCTTCTTTTGAATGCAAAAAGGCGTGGCGAAGCCTCCGTTGCTTCACCGCCGGCAACCGCCTCACGCCGCGGCGTCGCGCGTCACCCGGAACACTGCGCAATACAGCGCCGGGGTGAAGATCAGCGTGATGATCGTCCCCGCGATGATGCCGCCCATCATCGCAAAGGCCATCGGACCCCAAAACACCTGCCGAGATATCAGGATCAGCGCCAGGCTGGCCGCCGCCGCCGTCAAGAGGATCGGACGCGCCCGGCTGCCAGACGCCTCGGTCACGGCGGTCCAGCGCGAGGCGCCCGAAACGACCAACACCTCGATCTCGTTCACCAGGATGATCGCGTTGCGGATCAGGATGCCGATCAGTGCCAGAATGCCAAGGATGGCGACAAAGCCCAAAGGCGCGCCGGATGGCAACAGCGCCGCCACCACCCCGATCAGGCCAGGGGGCGCCACCGCCAGCACGATGAACAACAGCCGAAAGCTTTGCACCTGCACCATCACCAGCGTCAGCATGACCAGCACCATGATCGGCACCACCGCGATGATCGGCGCCTGACTTTCGGCGGAGCTTTCCACGGTCCCGCCAACGGCGACGGCGTAGCCCAAGGGCAGCGCCGCCTGAAACGCCGCGATCCGGGGCGCCAGAGCAGGCACGACGGTTGCGGGCTGCGCCGTCCCGTTGATCGCCGCCTTCACGGTGATCGTCGGCACCCGGTCGCGCTGGGCGATCTGGGGCTGTTCGGTGGACCATTCCAGCGTCGCAAAGCTTTGCAGCGGGATCGGCTTGCCCGAAGCATTGCCCAGTTGCAGGCTTTGCAGGCCCGCGACCGAGGTGCGGTCAGCCTCGGCCCCGCGCGCCACCACGTCGATCAGCATCCGCCCGTCGCGCAGTTCGGTGACTTGGGTCCCCTCATACAGCCCTTGCAGGGCGCGGGCGACGTCGGTCTGGGTCAGGCCCAACTGGCGCAGCTTGTCCTGATCCAGCACCACGCGGGCGACGCGAGCGGGCTCGTTCCAGTCCAGCGTGATGCTTTTCAGGCGCGGATCGGCCGAGAGAAGCGCCGCCAGATCGCGGGCATGGTCGCGCAGGGTCTGCGGGTCCGGGCCCGAGATGCGGTATTGCACCGGCTTGCCCACCGGCGGCCCGAGTTCCAGGAATTTGGCGAATAGCTCGACGCCGATCAGCGATTTGGCGTGATCTTCCACCGCCGCTTTCAGGGCGTCGCGCGCCGACAGGTCGGGGGTGACGATGACGATCTGCCCGGTGTTCGGCCCCGGCGTCGGCACGTCCAGCGCCAGCACAAAGCGCGGGGAAGAGCCGCCGATATAGGTGCTCCAATAACGCGCCTCGGCGCGGGTGGCGAGGAACGCGTCCAGATCGGCCATCACCGCATCGGTGGCGGCGAAGCTTGCGTTCTGGCGCAAGGCGACGTCGAGGATCAGTTCCGGCCGGTCCGAGGTCGGGAAGAACTGCTGCTCGACGAATTTCATGCCGAACACCGAGACGGCAAACACCGCGAGCGTGGCGCCGATGGTCCACCATTTGGCGCGCATCGCCATGCCCAGCACGCGCTGGAACAGGCTGCGCAGCCGGCCCGGCTTTGCGCTGTGGTGGGGCAGGGTTTTCGGCAGGAAGGTGGTGCCAAGGATCGGAGCG
>JANLQT010000203.1:0-7458 GCA_031368035.1 Rhodobacterales bacterium
GTGCCCAAGGCCGAGATTGCCCGGGAAGTCGGTCGCGTGGGCGAGTTGTTGCAACTGTCCGACCTGCTGGACCGCAAACCGGCGGCTCTGTCCGGGGGGCAGCGGCAGCGGGTGGCCATTGGCCGGGCGATCATCAAGCGCCCACCGGTGATCCTGTTCGACGAGCCTCTGTCCAACCTTGACGCCGCCCTGCGCGTGCAGATGCGGGCCGAGTTGCAGAAGCTGCATCAGGAACTGAAGCCGACCATCGTTTATGTGACGCACGACCAGGTCGAGGCGATGACCATGGCCACCCGCATCGTCGTGCTGAACAAGGGTCAGGTCGCGCAATGGGACACGCCGATCGAGCTGTATCGCCATCCGCAGAACAGCTTTGTGGCGGGGTTCATCGGGTCGCCGAAGATGAACCTCGTCGACGGGGTGGTGGGCGAGGGCCGCTTTGTCGCCAAATCCGGCTGGTCGGTGCCTTTGCTGAAAACCCGCCTTAATGCGGTGGCTGGCCAATCCGTGGCGCTGGGCATCCGGCCTGAAGACCTGCGGCTGGTCGCTGAGGCGGACGCCGACTTTTCCGCCACTGTCGCCATAGTCGAGCGGCTGGGGGCCGAGACCTACCTGAACCTAAGCTGCGGCGCGGACACGCTTCTTGCCCGGTTGCAGGGCGATTTGCCCGCCAAGCCCGGCGACGCGGTGCACCTGGCGATGAACCACGACGCCATTCACCTGTTCGACAGCCATAGCCAAGCCATAACGGCCTGAACCACGGAGCCTGCCTTGACCATCCGCCTGACCATCTGGAACGAAGGCCGCCACGAAAAGAACGACCCGCCGGTTGCGAAAATCTATCCGGACGGGATGGACGGCGCCCTTGCGGCGGGGCTGGCGGATCGGGATTTCACCATCACCCGCCGCTGTATTGACGACCCCGATCAGGGGCTGCCGCAGGACTTGCTCGACCGCACCGACGTTTTGACCTGGTGGGGTCATGTCGCGCATGACGAGGTGTCCGACGCGGTGATCGACCGGGTGCAGCAGCGCATCCTGGCGGGAATGGGGCTGGTGGTTTTGCATTCCGGTCACCATTCCAAGATGTTCCGCCGGATGATGGGCACCAATTGCAACCTGTCCTGGCGCGAGATGCCCGAGGGCGATCTGGAGCGGGTCTGGGTCACCAACCCCGCGCACCCCATCGCCGAGGGCCTGCCGCCGTTCTTTGAAATCCCGGCCTCGGAAATGTATGGCGAGCCCTTCGACATTCCCGCTGCCGACGAAATCATCTTCCTGTCCTGGTGCAAGGGCGGCGAGGTGTTCCGCTCGGGTCTGACCTTTCATCGCGGGCTGGGGCGGATCTTCTATTTCTCACCGGGGCACGAGACCTTTCCGATCTATCACCAGCCGATGGTGCAGAAGGTCATCGGCAACGGCATTGGATGGGCGATGCGGCCACATTCGGGGGCGCGGAAGCTGGACAACTGGCATCGGGCAGAGCCGATCCACCGCTAAAGGCAGCCAGCGCGCGCCAAGACCGATTTCTACAAAGTGAGTTTCGACGATCTATCTTTGAAGGCTCCGTTTCGGAGTTTTCAAAAACTCCGCCGCCCTGTCCGCGTCCGCCGCGTGAAATCCCCGCCAATCGTGGTTAATGCTTTCTGAACAGAATTTGCAAAATATAGTAATATCAATGCGTTATCAGGTATTGCACGCGTGCAACACCCAAGCTTGCGCCCCCGCGCCTTCCAAACCTCTAGGCAAAACATTCCGTTTCGGCTAATTCTTGGAAAACCAAGAAATGACGAGCAGCTTCATGAACCGATCCCTTCGCCTCGCCCTGATGGGCCTGGTTCTGCTGGCCTTGGCGGCCTGCAACAACATGTTCTCCGGCAACTATTTTGGGCCCGAAGTCACGGGCATCGTGGTCTACAAGACCGACCGGAAGTTGTACCTCTATCACGGCGACGAGGTGCTGAAAGTCTACGCGATTGATCTTGGCACCAACCCGGTCGGCGCCAAGCAGTTCGAAGGCGACGGCAAGACACCCGAGGGCCTGTATTATATCAGCCACCGCAACCCCCGCTCGCGGTTCCATCTGTCGCTGGGGATCTCCTATCCCAACGCGCAGGACGTGGCCTTTGCCACGGCGCAGGGCAAAGAGCCGGGCGGGGATATCTTCATCCACGGCCAGTCGCCCTATCCGACCACCAAGCCGGACTGGACCGTGGGCTGCATCGCGGTGACCAACGACCAGATCGACGTGATCTATGCCATGGTGAACCCCGGCACGCCGATCTGGATCAAGCCCTGACGGCGATGCGGTGACCGGGTCTGCGGCGGGGCCTATAAAGTGGGGCGCGGGCCCATGCTGTCGTCGCCATAGCTGGGCACTGCGCCCGCATCAGCCGCCCGGCCCGTCAGCATCGTCCACCAGATCTTGCCAGACGGCTCCTGAAACCAGGCAAACCCCATCTGACTGGCGCGCGGGTCCATGATCAGATCGCGGGTATCGGCCTCGCCCATCCAGGCGGAAAGCGTGGCAAGTTCGGTCTCGAAGGTTTCCGAGATCATCTCGCCCAGCAGAACGCCGGAATACCCCGCCCGCTGCACCCGCACCAGCGGCGAAGAGCCGTCCGAGCCGAAGTGCCAGGGCCGGTTCTGCACCGCCATGTCGCGGGCATGGGTGGCAGCAGCGGCGGTCAGGCTGGGGTCCAGCGTCAGCGGAGCGAGGTTGCGTGCCCCGCGCAACTCGCTGACCCCGTCCACCATCCGGTAGGTGATGGTCGAAGCGTCCGCCGCCTTGATCGGATAGACCTGCGGCGCCGGCTTGCCATCGGCGGCCAAAGGCGGCGGGACGGGCTTGGAGCAGGCGGCCAGCACCAAAGCGCCGCTCAGCATCATGCCACCATTCGCCAAAACCGCGCGTCGTTCCATCCTGCCACCTGTCAAACTTTGGGTCATCCTGCCCAACCTGATACCGAAACCGCCGGGGAAGTTCAAACAACCGTTCGCCCGCCTGGTGACATCTGTGTGAGTTGCGAAGCCTCGCCCCGGAAGTTAGAAAGATCATTGCGCCCGCATCGCACCACCCAAAGGCCCCTGCGGGCAAGGAGACCGACGCCATGACCGATCACCTTGACCTTCCCTCCCGCCGCCGCCTGCTTCTGGGCGCCGCTGCCGCCACGCTGGGGGCCGCCGCCGGTCTGCCCGCCCGCGCGCAAAGCGCGATGGATCAGCAATCCACCGAATTTGAAATCCCGACCGAGCCGGGGTCGATCCGCAACAACATCTCGTCCTTCCGGATGCTGGATTGGCGCGATTATTTCGACAGCACCAAGAACGGCGTGATCCTGGTGGACATCACCTCGCGCTGCCTGAATTACTGGAGCGAGGATCTGTCGGTCTATCGGCTTTATCCGACCTCGGTTCCGATGACCGACGAGTTGACCAAGCGCGGCAAGACTTCGGTGATCCAGAAGGTGGTCAACCCGTCCTGGACCGCCACGGCCGGCGAATTGGAGCGGTTCCCCGACTGGCCCAAGACGATCCCCGGCGGCTCTCCTGAAAACCCGCTTGGCGTGCGGGCGCTGTATCTTGGCTGGCCGACCTATCGCATCCACGGCACGCATGACACCCGCAAGATCGGGCGGCGGTCGTCGAACGGCTGCATCGGGCTGTATAACGAGCATATCCTGGAGTTGTTCGACCTCGCCAAGACCGGAACGCAGGTGCTTTTGGTCTAGGTTTCCGCGCGGGCCAAAAAAGTGTCCACGCGTGGACACTTTTCCGGGGCCAATGATTTCAACGCCTTACGATTCCAAATTTACAAAGCGTTAGGATTTTGACCCGTAGGATGGGTGATTCACCCATCAATTCGGGCGTCTGGGAGATGGGCCCTTCACCCATCCTACTCTGACGACTTCGCCCAAAGGTTGATCGCCTTTTCTTCCGAAATCGCGTCGATCTGCGCCAGTTCCTCGCCCGTGAATTCCAGATTGGCAATGGCGCCGCAACAATCGGTCACCTGTTCCGGCTTGCTCGCCCCGATCAGCGCCGAGGTGATGCCCCCCTCACGCAGCACCCAGGCCAGTGCCATCTGCGCCAGCGTCTGGCCGCGCATCTGCGCCATGCCGTCCAGCTTCTTCACCGATTCCATGGCCTTTTCCACCACCGCCGGATGCAGCGATTTGTCCTGCGTGGCGCGGCTGCCCGCCGGGATGCCGTTCAGATATTTGCTGGTCAGGATGCCCTGCGCCAGCGGCACAAAGGCGATAGAGCCGATGCCAAGCCCGTTCAGCGTGTCCTTCAGCCCGTCGGTTTCCACCCAGCGATTCAGGATGTTGTAGCTGGGCTGATGGATCAGGCAGGGCGTGCCAAGGTCTTTCAGGATCGCGGCTGCTTCCCGGGTCTTTTCGGAATTGTAGCTGGACAGGCCGACATACAGCGCCCGGCCCGAGCGGACGATATGGTCCAGCGCACCCATGGTTTCCTCCAGCGGCGTGTCGGGGTCGAACCGGTGCGAATAGAAGATGTCCACATAGTCGAGGCCCATGCGCTTCAGGCTTTGGTCACAGGACGCGATCAGGTTCTTGCGACTGCCCCATTCGCCATAAGGCCCGCCCCACATCAGATAACCCGCCTTGGACGAGATCACCAATTCATCGCGCAGGCCCTTGAAGTCGGTCTGCAGGATGTGGCCGAACGCCTCTTCCGCGCTTCCGGGGGGCGGGCCGTAGTTGTTGGCCAGGTCGAAATGGGTGATGCCATGGTCAAAGGCGGCGCGCAGGATCGCCTGTTTGGTCTGATGCGGCGTGTCATGGCCGAAATTGTGCCACAGGCCCAGTGAAATGGCGGGCAGTTTCAGGCCCGACCGTCCCACGCGGCGATAGATCATCCGGTCATAGCGGTCCTCGGCGGGGATATAAGTCATGGCACACTCCTCTGGCGGGAAAGGTATGACTTGCGGTGCGCCACATGGCAATCGGCCGCAGATGGGGAACCGATCGGTCCCTCCAGCCGTTGCCCTTTCGCAGCCGTCTTGCGATAGTGCCACGGTATCCATTTGCGGGTTCACTTTGCCGTCGTTCATGCCCCCTCGCAGCGGCCTGCTTGTTCTGTCCTTGGCTGCCGCGCTGGCACTGGGCCAGGCCGGGCGTGCGCTGGATGCCGTGGATTTTCAGGTCAAGGACGCCGACAAATCCACCACCGCCGCGCTGAAAAGTGCTTCGGCGCTACTTGGCGGTGGCAAGATCGAAGATCAGGACGCGCAAGAGCTGTTCACCAACGCCCGGGCTGAATATGGCCGCCTGCTGAATGCGTTGTTTTCGCTGGGCTATTATGGCCCGGTCGTGCATGTCTTTGTGAACGGGCGCGAGGCGGCCGATATCGCGCCGCTGGATGCCCCGGCCGAAATCACCTCGGTGAAGGTGACGGTCGAAACCGGCCCGCAGTTCCACTTTTCGCAGACCGTGGTCGCGCCCGTGGTGCATGCGAATGATCTTCCTGCGGAGTTCCATCCCGGCGCGGTGGCGGCGTCTGGCGTTGTTCAGGCGGCGGCCACCGGCGCGGTGAATGGCTGGCGCGATGCAGGCCACGCCAAGGCCGATGTCGCCAGCCAGTCGATCACCGCCGATCACGCTGACAGCACCCTGTCGGCGTTGATCGGGATCAAGCCGGGCCCGGTCCTGTATTTCGGCCCGCTGGTGGTGACCGGGGCTGAACGGATGCGGGTGGCGCGGATCGTGAAGATCGCGGGTCTGACGCCGGGCCTGCGCTACAGCCCCGAAGATTTGCAGCGCGCGGCCGACCGGCTGCGGCGCAGCGGCGTATTCAACTCGGTCACGCTGGCCGAGGATGACCAGATCACCGCGCCGAACACGCTTGGCATCACGGCCAGCGTGGTCGAAGCGCCGCTGCGCCGCTATTCCTTCAGTGGCGAGATCACCACCGAAGACGGCGCGTCGGTGAATGCAAGCTGGCTGCACCGCAACCTGTTCGGCGGGGGCGAGCGGTTGACGGTCACCGGCTTGGCCACCAACATCGATGCCATTTCCAGCGGTCTGGATTATGCGTTCGGGGTCACGCTGGAACGGCCTGCCACACCCGACGCCGACACGACGGCGGGGGTTTCGGCCAATGTCGGGCACGAAGATCAGACCGACTTCACCGAGGATTACTTCGACACTGGCGTGACCTTCACCCGCTGGTTCAATGACCGGCTGACGGGCAATCTGGGCCTGACCTATCGGTTCAGCCAGGGCCATGACGCTTCGGGCGACTTTCTGTTCCGCACGCTGAACCTGCCGGTCACGGCGATATGGGACAACCGTGACACCGTGACCGACCCTCGGCTTGGGGTTTACATGAGCGGCGGCGCGAAGCCGTTCCTGGGGTTCGGCGCGGGTGAGAACGGCGCGCAACTGACGTGGGATGCCCGCGGCTACAAGACCCTTGGCGGCGCGGCGGGCGGTTGGGGCGGGTTGACCTTTGCGGGACGCCTGCAAGCCGGGGCGGTGGCCTTTTCCAGCGTGCTGGGCACGCAGCGGGACGATCTGTTCTATTCCGGCGGCGGCGGCACGGTGCGCGGCCAGCCCTATCAATCGCTGGGCGCGCAGGTCGTGGACGGCGGCGTGGTGGTTCCGATCGGAGGCACGACGTTTCTTGGCACCCAGCTGGAGGCGCGGGTCCGGGTGAATGACACTTGGGGCGTGGTCGGATTTTTCGATGCCGGGCTGGTGGACATTGGCACCTTCACGCCGACGGCGGGCAACTGGCAGTCGGGGGCGGGGATCGGGCTGCGCTATCAGACCGGCTTTGGCCCGATCCGGCTGGATCTGGCAGTGCCAGTGCACAATGGCGCCAATCAGGTGAGCGGGTCCAGTCTGGTGGACGGCGTGCTGATCTATATCGGATTGGGGCAAAGCTTTTGACAAAGTTCAGGGCATGGATCGCTGCCGGTCTGCTGGCGCTGGGCTTGGGGATCTTCGCTTGGCCCGCGCTGGCGCAGGATGACGCCAGCCGGCTGACCCGGCTGTTGCAGGACAGCCTGTCCGGTGCGGGCCGCGTGGTCACGATCACCGGGTTTCGCGGCGCCTTGTCCTCGACCGCGCAGATGGATGCGCTGACCATCGCCGATGACGAGGGCGTCTGGCTGACCATGACCGGCATCACGCTGCAATGGAACCGCGCCGCGCTGCTGGCCGGCACGCTGGATGTGCGCCGGCTGGTGGCCGATCAGATCACCGTGGTGCGCCTGCCGAGCCTCGGTTCGGGGGCGATGCCCACGGCCGAAGCGAAGCCTTTCGCCTTGCCCACCCTGCCTGTCGCGGTCAGTCTGGGCGAGATTTCCGCCAAGGAAATCAAACTGGGGCCAGAGGTTCTGGGCACGGCGGTTCAGGCCTCGCTCAGTGCCGATGCCAGCTTGATTGGCGGACAGGGGCATATCCGGCTGGCGCTGGAACGGATCGACGG
>JANLQT010000222.1:0-15552 GCA_031368035.1 Rhodobacterales bacterium
CGGCCAAACTGTCGCTGAACCCGTTCGAGGCGATGACCACCATCACCGTCAAGATCGTCAGCCAGCTGACCGGTGACACCGAGTTCGCCTCACCCGAGACCCTCGTTGCCTTCGCCCTTGGCCTCACCCTGTTCTGTTTCACTCTGGCGCTGAACGTTCTCGCCCAGGTCATCGTCCGCCGGTATCGGGAGCAATACGAATGAGCGCCTCGCTTTTTGTTCAGGACACCAAGACCACGGCCCGCAACAAAGCTGAAAAGCGGTTCCGCGCCTATGGGCTGACGGCGATCATTCTGGCGCTGCTGGCGCTGGCCTGGCTGCTGATCTCGATCTTCTCGAACGGCCTGCCTGCCTTCCGCCAGACCATGTTGACCTTTCCGGTGACGCTGGATGCCGCAGTGCTGGACAAGGGCGGCAAACTGGCGCCCGAAGACCTTTCCAAGGTCACGACCATCACTTACGGCAAGGTCCTGGCCACCTCGCTGTCGGCGGAACTTGCCGCGCAAGGGATAGGCGCCGGCGATCTGAAACTCAAGGACATCGGCAGCCTGATTTCCGAGGAATCCTCGGCGCAACTGCGCAACAAGGTGCTGGCCGACCCCACGCTGATCGGCCAGACCATCCAATTCACCGCCCTCGCCACGGGCCGGATCGACGGTTATTTCAAAGGCCGGGTGACGATGGAATCCGCCGCGCTGGACAAGAACACCTCGCCCGAAAAGCTGGCGCTGGCGAACAAGATGAAGGCGGCGGGCATCCTGGCGATGCGCTTCAACTCCGGCTTCTTCTTCCTGCCCGACGCCTCCGACAAACGCCCCGAGGCCGCGGGCCTTGGCGTCGCGATCATTGGCTCGGCCTATATGATGCTGATCGTTTTGCTGCTGTCCTTGCCCATCGGCGTCGCAGCCTCGGTCTATCTGGAGGAATTCGCCCCGAAGAACTGGTTCACCGACCTGATCGAGGTGAACATCGCCAACCTCGCCGCCGTGCCGTCCATTGTCTATGGCATCCTCGGCCTGTCGTTCTTCATCAACTTCGCGGGGCTCCCCCGGTCGGCCCCCATCGTCGGCGGGCTGGTGCTGGTGCTGATGACCCTGCCGCGCATCATCATCCCGACCCGCGCCGCGCTGCAAGCCGTGCCGCCCTCGATCCGTGATGCGGCCCTTGGCGTCGGCGCCTCGAAACTGCAATGCGTGTTCCACCACGTCCTGCCGCTGGCGATGCCCGGGGTGCTGACCGGCACGATCATCGGCCTGGCGCAAGCCTTGGGCGAAACCGCGCCTCTGCTGCTAATCGGCATGGTGGCCTTCGTGAAAGACTTCCCCCGCTCGCCGCCCGGAGGGTTCTTCGACCCCGCCTCGGCCCTGCCGGTGCAGATCTACAACTGGACAACGCGCGGCGATCCGGGCTTTGTCGAACGGGCCTCGGGGGCGATCATCGTCCTTCTGGTTTTCCTCGTGATCATGAATGCAGGCGCCATCGCCCTGCGCAGCCGCTTTGAACGGCGCTGGTAAAGGGGCATTATGATGAAAGACGTCAGACTGGAGCGCGATGTGCAGACCGTGACCGCCAAGATCGAGGCCCGCAATGTGCAGGTCTATTATGGCCAGAACCATGCGCTGAAGGATGTCAACGTGGACATTCTTGAAAAGACGGTGACGGCCTTCATCGGCCCGTCGGGCTGCGGCAAATCCACCTTCCTGCGCTGCCTGAACCGGATGAACGACACGATTCCCTCGGCCCGGGTTGAAGGGTCGATCAAGCTGGACGGCGAGAATATCTACGATTCCCGCGTCGATCCGGTGCAACTGCGCGCCAAGGTCGGCATGGTGTTTCAAAAGCCGAACCCGTTCCCGAAGTCGATCTACGACAACGTGGCCTATGGCCCCAAAATCCACGGCCTGACCCGCAACAAGGCCGAACTTGACGCGGTGGTGGAAGCCTGCCTACGGAAAGCCGCGCTGTGGGGCGAAGTGAAGGACCGCCTTACGGCACCCGGCACCTCGCTGTCCGGCGGCCAGCAACAGCGCCTGTGCATCGCCCGCGCCATTGCCACCTCGCCCGAGGTGCTGCTGATGGACGAGCCGTGCTCGGCGCTGGACCCCATCGCCACCGCCCAGGTCGAGGAACTGATCGACGAGCTGCGCAGCCAGTTTTCCGTGGTGATCGTGACGCACTCCATGCAGCAAGCCGCCCGCGTCAGCCAGAAAACCGCGTTCTTCCACCTCGGCAGCCTGGTCGAATACGGCGAAACCGGTGCGATTTTCACCAATCCCAAGGATCCGCGCACGGAATCCTACATCACCGGCCGGATCGGCTGAGCGGAGAGCCCAAGATGAACACCGATCGTCACATCGCCTCGGCCTTCGACCGAGATCTGGAGGGCGTGCAGGCGCTGGTGCTGCGGATGGGCGGGCTTGTGGAAAGCGCGCTCGCCGAGGCTGCCGACGCGCTGGAACTGTCCGATGCCGCGCTGGCCCGCAAGGTCATGATCGAAGACGCCGCCATCGACGTGCTGGAAGAGCAGGTGAACAGCGAATGCGCCCGGCTGATCGCCATTCGCGCCCCCACGGCCGGCGATTTGCGGACCGTCCTGTCGGTGATGAAAATCGCCTCGGCACTGGAACGCTGTGGCGATTACGCCAAAAACCTCGCCAAACGCTCGCTTGTGCTGACCCAGATGCGCCCCATTCCGGGCGCGGCAGGGTCGATCCGCCGCATGGCCCGGCTGGTGGGGCTGATGCTGCAAGAGGCACTGGACGCCTTCATCGCCCGCGACGTGCCCGCCGCTGTTGCGGTGCGCGAGCGCGACATCGAAGTCGATCAGATGTATTCCTCGCTGTTCCGCGAGTTCCTGACCTACATGCTGGAAGACCCCGCCAACATCACCGCCTGCATGCATCTGCACTTCATCGCCAAGAACATCGAACGCGTCGGCGATCATGCGACAACGATCGCCGAGCAGGTGATCTACCTGTCCACCGGCTCGCTTCCGGGCGAGGAACGCCGCAAGGGCGAAGGCGTGGTCGGCCCGGGTGGCCAAGGCTGATGGCGGGCGCGGATCGCCCTTCGGTCCTGCTGGTCGAGGACGAGGCCGCACAGCGCGAAGTGCTGACCTATAACCTTGAGGCCGAAGGCTATGACGTGCGCAGCGCGGCCGATGGCGAAGAAGCGCTGGTTCTGGTGGCCGAAGCGGTACCCGACCTGATCCTCTTGGACTGGATGCTGCCGCATGTGAGCGGGCTAGAGGTCTGCCGCCGCCTGCGCCAACGGCCCGAGACGCGCTCGGTGCCGATCCTGATGCTGTCGGCCCGCAGCGAAGAGGTGGACCGGGTGCGGGGGTTGGAAACCGGCGCCGATGACTACATGGTCAAACCCTATTCCGTCGCCGAACTGATGGCGCGGCTGAAGGCGCATCTGCGCCGCGCGCGTCCCGCCGTGGCCGGCGGCGTGTTGGAATGGGGCGACATCAAGCTTGACGGCGAGACGCACCGGGTGACCCGGGGCGACAAGTCGCTGAAGCTGGGGCCCACCGAGTTCCGCCTGCTGACCACGCTGATGGAGCGTCCGGGCCGGGTATTCAGCCGCGAGCAACTGCTGGACCGGGTCTGGGGCCGCGACATCTATGTCGATACGCGGACGGTGGATGTGCACATCGGCCGCCTGCGCAAGGCGCTGATGGTGCATGGTCACGACGACCCTTTGCGCACCGTGCGCGGGGCGGGGTATTCGCTGGGGTGATGACCTGCCGTCAGGATGGGTGAATCGCCCATTCGACGCTGGCCCACCCCCTGCGCGTGCTACGAATTTTCTGCGAAAATTCCGCATGAAACTCGACGGGTCGCCTGATTTTTCGTAGAAAAATCGTTGGCCGCACGCGGGCGGCACCAGGCGCCTTTGCGCTTCAAAGTCGCGCGAGCCGCTCGGTCAGCAGGTCAAAGAACCCCTTGGCATCCACCGACCCCATGAACAGCACGTTGGGCGTGCGCCCCGTCACGCCCCACCAGTCCGCCACTGTCATGCCCAGCGTCAATTCCGACCCGGTTTCAATCTCGACATTGATCCGCCGGCCTTTGAACAGATCCGGCCGGATCAGATAGGCGATCACGCAAGGGTCATGCAACGGCCCGCCCTCGCTGCCATATTTCGCTGCATCGAACCGCTCGAAAAACTCTGCCCAGGCGGCGCAGAAGCGGCCAACTTCTGTCCCCATCGCCCGCAACCCTTCGATCCAGGACCGCGAGGTCAGCGCCTTGTGCGTCACATCCAGCGGCATCACCACCAGCGGCACGCCGGATTTGAACACGATGTCCGCAGCTTCCGGATCGACATAGATGTTGAACTCGGCGGCGGGCGTCACATTGCCCACCTCAAAATAGGCGCCGCCCATCAGTACGATTTCCTGCACGCGCGAGATGATGTCAGGGGCCCTCTGGAACGCCAAAGCGATGTTGGTCAGCGGCCCCAGCGGGCACAGGGTCACGGTGCCTTTCGGCTCGTCCCGCAGCGTCTGAATGATGAAATCGACGCCGTGCTGGTCCTGCAACCGCATCACCGGCTCTGGCAATTCCGGCCCGTCGAGGCCGGTCTTGCCATGCACATATTCCGCCGTCACCAGCTTGCGCTGCAACGGCGCGTCCGCGCCCGCGTAAACCCGCGCTTCGGGCTTGCCCGCCAATTCGCAAATGATGCGGGTGTTGCGGCTGGTCAGCGGCAGCGGCACGTTGCCGGCCACCGCGACCAGGCCAAGCACGTCCAGATCTTCGGGGCTGGCCAGCGCCAGAAGAATGGCAAAGGCGTCGTCCTGGCCGGGGTCGGTGTCGATGATGATCTTGCGCGGCGGCATCTGGCTCTCCGAAGATTTTCAGCGACATGACACTGGGTGGGCGGCTTTGTCCACCAGGGGAAGGCGGGCCGGGGCGGCGATCAGCTTGCCGCCTTGTTCATCTGCCGATACGGGCCGGTGTAAACCACCGGCGGGGTGAAGCTGGCGGCCGAGGCGCGCGACCAGCGGTCGTGCCAACTCGCCAGCCCCTCGCGGTCCTCGCCGGTGACCAGAAAGCCTTCGGGCAGATAGGGATAGGCCTCATTGCCATCCTCGAACGCGCCGGGGCGAGAGCGGAACATGAAATGATAGGGCAGAAAGTCGCTGGGGTCCGACAGGCCCGCCGCCCCGGCAATCTCGGCCAAAGCCTTCAACGTATTGGCATGGAACCGCGCGATGCGCTCGCTTTTTTCCGGCACCACCAGCGCGCGCTGGCGTAAGCGATCTTGCGTCGCAATCCCCACCGGGCACTTGTTGGTGTGGCAAGACTGCGACTGGATGCACCCCAGCGCGAACATGAACCCCCGCGCCGAATTGCACCAATCCGCCCCCAGCGCGAGGCACCGCGCGATATCGAACCCCGACACCACCTTGCCCGCAGCCCCGATCTTGATCCGGTCGCGCAAGCCCGCACCGCGCAGCGTGTTGTGCACGAAATGGAGGCCCTCCAGCATCGGCATGCCGACGCGGTTCACGAATTCCAGCGGCGCCGACCCCGTGCCGCCCTCTTTGCCGTCCACCACGATGAAATCCGGGGTGATCCCGGTTTCCAGCATAGCCTTGACGATGCACATGAATTCCCGCCGATGCCCGATGCACAGCTTGAATCCCACCGGTTTGCCGTCCGACAACTCCCGCAGGCGCGCGATGAACTGGCACAGCTCCACCGGCGTATGGAATGACGGATGCGCGGCCGGCGACAGACAATCCTGCCCCATCGGAATCCCGCGCGCCTCGGCAATCTCGGCCGAGATCTTGGCCGCCGGCAAGACGCCGCCATGGCCTGGCTTGGCACCCTGGCTCAGCTTGATCTCGATCATCTTCACTTGCGGATCGCGGGCCTGAACGCTGAATTTCTCGCCATCAAATGACCCATCCGGCGCGCGGCAGCCGAAATAGCCGGACGCCACCTGATAGATCAAATCGCCGCCGCCCTGACGGTGATACTTGCTGATCGACCCCTCGCCGGTGTCATGCGCGAAGCCGCCCTGCTTGGCGCCCTTGTTCAGCGCCAGGATCGCATTGCCCGACAGCGCCCCAAAGCTCATCGCCGAGATGTTGTACAGCGAGGCCGCATAGGGCTGGCGGCAGTCCGGCCCGCCGATCTTCACGCGGAAATCAGTCTGGGTGATGTGCTTGGGCGCGACCGAATGGGTGACCCAGGCATAGCCCGCCTCATACACATGCTCGATCGTGCCGAAGGGGCGCTTGTCCTCCACCCCCTTGGCACGTTGATAGACAAGGGAGCGCGCCTCGCGGCTGAAGGGCATCTCGTCCTGGTCGCCCTCGATCAGATATTGGCGGATTTCCGGGCGGATCGATTCCAGCATGAAGCGGACATGGCCGATCACCGGATAGTTGCGCAGGATGGAATGGTGGGTCTGCACCAGATCGCGCAGGCCGATCAGACCCAGCCCGGCAAACACCGCCGCCGGCCAGAACGCCCAGGGTGCCGACAGCACCCCGATCCCGAAAAACAGCGCGGTACCCAGCCAGCAGAGGGTGACAATGGTGAACCGGTGCAGCTTGTTCAGTTTCATGGGGCGGGGTCCGTGATGAAGAAACAGGCGGTCAGCGCATAATCCGGGCGGTCTGCGACAGACTAGCCGATGCCGACCCTAGCGCGTAGCCGTTATCGCAAGGTAAAGACCCCAGATGACAGCGCTGCGACGGGCCCTTCCGCCGCCCTGTGCCGCGAATTTCGCAAGTTTCCTCCCACAGCCCCGCGTGATTTTTACAATTCATGCCTATATGCTGCCTGCTGTGGTCCGGTTGGGTCAATCCGGTGGGGGGCACATGAAGCGCATCTTGTTGGTCGCAGGCTTTGTCGCCCTTGCCGGGATCGCCCTGTTGATTGCCTTTACCAATGGTGACCCCGGACCGCCGGTCAAGCTGTCCGTGGTCTCGGGGTCCGAAAACCGCACGCTGGAGCCCTTGATTCAAGACTGGGCCAAGGCCCACGGGGCCGAGGTCACCATGACCTACCTCGGCTCGGTCGATATCAGCCACGAGATTGCCCGCGGCAAGGACAGCGCCTTTGACGCGGTCTGGCCGGCCAATTCCCTGTGGATTCAACTCGGTGATGACGCCCGCGTGGTGAAGGATGCGCAGTCGATCCTGCGCTCTCCGGTGGTGCTGGGGCTGAAGCTGTCCATCGCGGAACGGCTTGGCTGGACCGGGCGCCAGGACGTGACGGTGCAGGACATCGCCAAGGCCGCCGAAGATGGCGCGTTCCGGCTGGCGATGACCTCGGCCACCCAGTCCAATTCCGGCGCCTCGGCCTATCTGGGCTTCCTTTACGCGCTTTCTGGCAACCCCGATGTGCTGACGCTGGACACTCTGAAAGACCCCGCGCTGCTGGATGCGATGCGCAAGCTTCTGGCGCAGATAGGCCGCTCTTCCGGCTCGTCCGGCTGGCTGAAGGACGCGCTGGTCGCCCACCCCGAGGCCTATGACGCGATGTTCAACTATGAATCGACGGTGCTAGAGGCGAACCAGGCCCTGACCGCCGCCGACAACGAACCCCTCTACATCATTTATCCCGCCAACGGCCTTGCCATGTCCGACAGCCCGCTTGGCTTCATCGACCATGGCGATGCGGCCAAAGCCACGGCGTTCCACGATCTGCAAACCATGCTCCTGACCCCCGACACCCAAGCCAAAATCGAGGCTTTGGGCCGCCGCACCGGCCTTCTGGCGGCGGATGGTGCGGGCGATCCTGCCGTCTGGCGCAAGGATTGGGGCGCCGATTACGCGAAGACTTTCGCCCCGATCCCGATGCCCGCCGCAGAGGTGATCCGGGCGGCGCTGAACCTGTATCAGTCCGAACTGCGCAAGCCCTCGCTGACGATCTGGGTGCTGGACACATCGGGTTCCATGGACGGCGAGCCGCTGCAAAAGCTGAAAACCGCGATGGACCTGCTGTTGGACAAAAAGGCGGCCGAGGCGAACCTTCTGCAACCCTCGTCCCGCGATGTGACGATCATCATTCCGTTCAACAGCACCCCCGATCAGCCCTTCATGATCGCCGGCAACGATGATGCCGACTTGTCGCGTGCGCTTGCCATGGTGAACAGCCTGCAAGCCGGGGGCGGCACCGATATCTATGCCGCGCTCGATCTGGCTTTGGACCAGATCCAGATCTATGCCGACAACGGCACATTGCGGAATTATCTGCCCGCCATCGTGGCGATGACCGATGGCGCCTCCGATCAGGGCAACATGCAGGCGTTCTACAACGACCTCGCGCAGCGCAGTTTCGGAAGGGATGTGCCGATCCACGCGATTTCGTTTGGCGAGGCGGATATGGACCAGTTGAAGGCGCTGGCAGGCACCGCGATCGGGCGCATCTTCGACAGCGGCGGCGACCTTGCCACCGCAATGCGCGACGCGAAGGGCTACAACTGATGCTGCCGGATGGGGTGCGGCAGGTGCTGGCGGGCCTTGCCGCCGCTGCGGCGTTTCTGGGGCTGTATCTGGGCGCGCGCATGGTCTGGCCGGTGGCGCTGTTGCTGGCGGTGTTGGTGCTGGGGGCGGTGCTGCTGATCATCCGCCGCAAGCCCGCCTTGTCCGAACAGGTGGTCGGCGACCGGGTGACGGCGCTGGACCTGAGCCAGGGCCTGTCGATCCTGTCCGATGCGCAGAAACGTCTGGCGGCAGCCGCGACCAAGGCGCCAACCCTGGACCGGCCCGCGCTGGCGGCGATGGCGGCGCATGTCGGCTCCATCCGGACCGAGATTCAGCGCGACCCGTCCGACTATCGCCGCGCCAAGCGCCTGACCGGGTTTTACCTGCCGCAGATCGTGCAAACGGTCGAGGCTTACGTGGACCTGTCGGCCCGCGCCACCGGTGACAGTGCGGCCCGGGTGGCGGACCTTGGCAAATCCATCCGCGACTGGGCGCCGGTGATCGAAAAGATCGATCAGGCCTGTCAGGGCAATGACGTGGCCGATCTGGAAGCCCAGATCGAGGCACTGGGCTTTCAAATGAAGACCTTGGTGTAAAGGTCTGGGGTGTAAGGGAAACAGATGCGACGCGGACTTATCGGGCTGATCCTTCTGGCGCTGGTGGCGGTGGTGGCGGTGGTGCTGACCCAGACCAACCTGGGCCAGGTCCTGCAACGCGGCTCGGCGCCCGCGCCGGTGAGCGTTGCGATCTTCTACGGCGGCGAAAAGTCGGCGCTGCTGGCCGATCCTGCGGTGCAAAGCATCCTGACGGGCCGCTACGGCGTGACGCTGGACGCGACCAAGGCGGGATCAGTCGAGATGGTGACCGCACTGGACACCTCGGGCAAAGATTGCCTGTGGCCGTCCAACGAGATCGCGGTGGAACTGGCCAAGGAAACCGGCAAGACCGTGCTGGCCGAGGATACGATCTTCAACTCTCCCGTCGTGCTTTATGCCTGGGCCGATGTGGCGGCGGCGCTGGAAAAGGCCGGAGTGGTGATGGACAGGGGCGGCATTCTGGTCGCCGATACCGCGAAACTGGGCGGCCTGATCCATGATGGCAAGCGCTGGAAGCAAGACCTGGGGCTGGACCTTTACGGCCCGTTCCGGGTGATCTCGACTGATCCGGTCAAGTCCAATTCCGGGAACATCTGGGCGGCGCTGCTGGCCACCGCGCTGAATGCGGGCCAGGCGCCGACGCTGGCAGATGCACAGCGACTTGCGCCCGAGGTCGCGGCCTATTTCGCCTCGCTTGGGTTCATGGAAAGCTCGTCCGGCGATCTGTTCGCCAATTTCCTGAAACAGGGCATGGGTGCGCGGCCGCTGATTGTCGGTTATGAAAACCAGCTGGTGGAGTTCGTGGTCGCTAACCAGTCCTATGCCCAATTGATCCGCGACAAGATCAAGGTGATCTACCCCGAGCCGACGATTTTCGCCTCGCACCCGCTGATTTCCCTGACCCCCGCCTGCAAGCGGCTGGTGACAGCGCTGACCGACCCCGATTTGCAGAAGCTGGCCTGGACGCAACACGGCTTTCGCACCGGCCTGATCGGGATCGACAACAAGCCGTCCGATGTCGCCGCGATCACTTTGCCCGAAACGGTGCAGCAAGTGGTCCCGATGCCCTCGGCCGCAACAATGCGGGCGCTGGTGGCGCTGCAGTAGGATGGGTGATTCACCCATGCTTTTGGCGGCGCGGAAGATGGGTGAATCACCCATCCTACGGGTCCGAAATTCCTAACGCTTCGTAAATCTGGAATCGCAACCTGTTGATTTCATTGGGTGCGATTTTTTGTCCACTGTGGACACGTCAATTCATCGGCGCCCCGCCCTCGGCCTTCCGGCGCGCCACATACTCCGACAGCGCCGCGTCGATCCCCGCATCCAGCCCCGGGTCCTCATGTTCGGCCAGCATCTGCTGCCACAGCACATGCGCCCGCGCCGTCGCATCGACCGACCCCTTCTCCAGCCACTGCGGATAATTGTCCCAGTTCGACACCATCGGCGCATGAAACGCCCGCTCATACCTTTGCATCGTGTGATCGGTCCCGAAGAAATGCCCCGAAGGCCCCACCTCGGCAATCACCCCCACCGCCAGGTCCGCCTCCGAAGTCCCCGGCGGCTCCAGATAAGCCTGCATCATCTGCAACATCTCGGCGTCAAGGATCAGCTTTTCAAAACTCGCCGTCAGCCCGCCATGCATCCATCCCGCCGCATGTTCGACCAGATGCGCGCCCCCCATCACCGCCCCCCACAGCGCCATCTGGCTTTCATACGCCGCCTGAGCATCCACCGCGTTCGCCGCAGTGACGTTGGACGACCGGAACGGCACCCTGATCAACCGCGCCAGTTGCCCCGAAATCTGCGCGGCCTTGGTGTATTCCGGCGTCCCGAACGCCGGAGCGCCCGACTTCATATCGACGTTGGAGGTAAACCCGCCATACATCACCGGCACCCCCGGCCGGACGATCTGTGTCAGCACGATCCCCGCCATCGCCTCGGCATGTTGCAACACCAGCGCCCCAGCCAGCGTGATCGGCGCCATCGCCCCGGCCAACGTGAACGGGGTGATGACATTGACCTGCCCATGCTCGGCCATGCAGATCAGCCCTTCAGCCATCGGGATATCCAGTTGCAGCGGCGAGTTGGTGTTGATGATCCCCAGCAGGATCGGCGTGTCCACCATCGCCTCAGGCGTCGTGCCGAACGCCAGCGCCGCCATCTCGATCCCGTCCATGCAGCGCGCCCGGCCAAGGGTCTGGGTCTGCCAGCTTTTGTCCAGCAGCTTGATCTGCGCGTGATAGATATCCAGATGCCGGGTGTTGGCGGGCAGGTCCAACGGCTCGAACGGCCCGCCGCCTTCCTGTTGGATGACGTTCAGCCCCTGGATCAGCCGCAGATAATCGCACATCTCGGCGAAGGTCCCGTCGCGGCGGCCTTTGCTCAGGTCCATGACATAGGCCGGCCCGCCGACCGAGGCGAAGACCATATCCGCCCCGCCAAACCGCAAGTTCTTCGACGGGTTGCGGGCCAGAAGCGTGAAGGACCCCGGAACCGTCGCCAGATACTGCGCGACCATGCCGGGGTCCAGCCGCACCATCTCGCCCTCGACCCGCGCCCCCGCCGCCCGGAACCGGTCCCGCGCCCCGGCATCCAGCACCTTCATCCCCGTCTCGGCCAGCACCCGCAGCGCCGCCTGATGGATCGCCTGCAACCGATCTTCGGGCAGGATCTCCGTCGGCGCATAAAGCCGTGGCACCTGGCCGAATGGCCTTTGGCCGGGCAGGGCGCCGACCTTGCGCGTCGTGCGGCGGCTCATGCCAGCCCCCGGATTGGCGCATGTTCCCGGCGCAGGGGCATCGGGTCCGCCTCGCCAAGCCCGCGTGCGAAGCGGTGCCCGGAATAGACCGCATCGGCGATGGAGGAGGGGGCGAGGCAATCCCCGATCCGCGTGGCCCTGATGCCTCGCGCGGTCAGATCGCCATAAAGCCCATCCTCCGGCAGCCGCCCGGTGACCAGCACCAGCGTCCCGCAACCCAGCGCACTTTCCCGCCCGGTATAGGCGCAGGCCAGCGTCACCCCGTCCGCCCCCTGCGCGGTCACGATCTGGTTTGCCATGATCCGCACGCCCTTCTCGATCAGCCGGGCTTGCACGAACCCCTGTTCATCCGTCAACACCGTCCAGGCCGAGGCCCTCGCGTCCGGCGTCACCAAAGTCACCACATACCCCTGATCCGCCAGCCGTTCTGCCAGCGCGCCGCCCATGAAATAATGCTCGTCGTCATAGATCACGACCGGCCCGTCCGGCACCGCGCCCGCAAAGATATCGTCCGGCGTCAGGGCCTTGGGGAAGGTTCTTCCATCAGGCGCCTGCACGCCAACCCCATCCCGTCGCCAGTGTGACCCCGTCGCCAGCACCACATGATCCGCCCCGAACTCGGCCACATCCGCCGCCGCCATCGCGCTGCCGAGGAAAACCTGCACATTCGGCAGCTTGCCGATCATCGTGGCTCGCCAGTCGCGCACCCTGATCCACGTCCCCAGCCCCGGCAGCGTGCTTTCCCGCAGCAAACGCCCACCCAATGCCGTCCCCGCGTCGGCCAAAGTCACCTCCAGCCCGCGCCGCCCCAGCATCAGCGCCGCCTCCAGCCCGGCCGGTCCCGCGCCCACCACCAGCGCCGTCTCGCGCTTTTTGTGCACCGCGATCCGCTCCGGATGCCAGCCCTGCCGCCATTCCTCGGCAATCGTCGGGTTCTGCGTGCAGCGCAGATGCACCGCCTCGTTATTGGCCGCGCGGCAGATGTTGCAGCCGATGCACTCACGGATTTCGTCGCAGCGTCCCTCGCGGATTTTCACCGGCAGGAACGGATCGGCAATCGAGGGCCGCGCCGCGCCGATGAAATCCTGAAACCCCTTCCGGACCCGCGCCGCCATCGCATCGGGAGAGGTATAGCGCCCCACCGACACCACGGGCTTGCTCGTCACGCTTTTCACGAAGGCAACGTAGGGCTCCTGAAACCCCTCGCCCGAGAACCGCGCCGACTTGCTGTCATTGCCCAGAAACCCCGCAACATTCACATCCCAAAGGTCCGGCAGTTCAGCCAGCAGTTCCACCACCTCGCGCCCCTCACCTTCCGAGGTGATGCCGCGCGGCCCGTGCAGTTCGTCCACCGCCAATCGCACCGCAACAGCGGCCTTGCCCTCCACCGCCTCCAACGTGTCCTCGATCATTTCGCGCAGCAATCTGGCGCGGTTTTCGATGCTGCCGCCGTATTCATCGCTGCGCGAATTGCTGCGCCCCGACAGAAACTGAAACGGCAAATAGTCATGCCCGGCATAGACATAGACGATGTCGAACCCCGCCTGCACCGCACGCCGCGCCGCAGCAATCTGCCAACCGCGGAACGCAGCAATATCCGCCTTGTCCATCGCCCGCGCGGTGGTGGGCAGATGAAATGCGGCTGGCTGTGCCATCGGCGCGATCCCCGGCGCGCGGGTCATCCGGTTGGACGCATGCGCCCCGCCATGCCACAACTCGATCCCCGCCAGCGATCCATGCGCATGGATTGCCTCCGTCGTAAGTGCCAGCGGCGCAATATCTGCATCCTCCCACAGCGTCAGAAACGCGTGCGGGCTGTCGTCGGACGTCGGATGGATGGAGCAATATTCCGTACAGACCACCCCCCAGCCGCCTTCGGCCTTCATGCCGCGCAGCGCCGCGCCGGCCTGAGGCCGCTGCCAGCCCAGCCCCGTCGCATGCGGGGTCTGGTAGAACCGGTTCGGCGCCGTGACCGGCCCGATCTTCACCGGCTGAAACAGGATGGCGTGGGCGGGGTCCATGGCGCGTCCTTGCTGAATGACCGTATAATAAGAATGGAACCGGCCGAGGGTCAAGTCGGGGCGGCAGAAAGAAACCTGTGGACAGGGCGCTTTCGCTTGTGGAATGATCGTTCAACAACGGAGTCGCGCATGGCCGCCACTGTCAGCACCTATCCCTTTCCGGTCCGGGTGACGGAGAATATCTTCATCCCTCTGCCCGACGGCACCAAGCTGGCCGCCAAACTGTGGCAGCCGGACGGGGCGGGGCCTGTGCCCGTCATTCTGGAATACATTCCCTATCGCAAGCGCGAGGGCACGCGGGTCCGGGATGCCCGCATGCACGCCTATCTGGCGGGCCAGGGCTATGCCTGCGTCCGGCTGGACATTCGCGGCACCGGCGACAGCGAGGGGCTGATCGACGACGAATACTCGGTGCAGGAGCAGCTTGACGGCGTGGACGCCATCGCCTGGCTGGCCGCCCAAGACTGGTGCGACGGGCAGGTGACGATGATCGGCATCTCCTGGGGCGGGTTCAACGGGCTGCAAATTGCCGCTCGCCAACCGCCCGCGCTGAAATCCATCATCACCGTGGGATCGACCGACGACCGCTACGCCACCGACATCCACTGGGTCGGCGGTTGCCTGTCCAAGGACAATTTCGACTGGTCCTCGACGATGTTCGCCCATCAGGACCTGCCGCCGGACCCCGCCGTGGTCGGGCCGAAATGGCGCGAGATGTGGCTAAGTCGCATCGAAGCCAACACCCCCTGGATGCTGACCTGGCTGAAACACCAGCGCCGCGACGACTACTGGAAACAAGGCTCGGTCTGCGAGGATTTCTCGAAGATCACCATTCCCGTCTATGCCGTCTCCGGCTGGGCCGACAACTACTCCGAAGCCGTGCCGCGCCTTCTGGCGGGCCTTTCCGGTCCCCGCCTTGGCCTGATCGGCCCCTGGGCGCATTCCTATCCGCAGGACGTGGCGGTGCAGCCCGAAATCGGCTGGCTGCAAGAGGTGATCCGCTGGTGCGACCACTGGATGAAGGGCCGCGAGACGGAGATCATGGACGAGCCGATGCTGCGCGCCTGGATGCAAGACTCGGTCCCGCCCAAGACCTGCTACCTCGAACGCCCTGGCCACTGGGTCGGCGAATCGCAGTGGCCAAGCCCCCGGATTCAGGACAAAATCCTGCGCGCGGGGCAGGGCGGTCTGCTCTCAGACAAAGCCACCACCGGCCAAGCCGCCATCTGCTCCCCCCTCTGGGTCGGCGCGGCGGCAGGCGAGATCGGCCGCTATGGCGAGGAAGCCGAATGGGGCACCGACCAGCGCGAGGATGACGGCGGCTCGCTCGTCTTCACCTCCGCCCCGCTGATCGAAACCTTCGAAATCCTCGGCGCCCCGCGGCTGAAAATCCGCTTCTCCTCCGACAAGCCGCAAGCCCTGCTGGTGGTGCGCCTGAACGATGTCGCCCCTTCGGGCGCCTCGACCAAGGTCTGCCCCGGCTATCTGAACCTCACCCACCGCGACAGCCACGAGCACCCCACCGCGCTGACCCCCGGCCTGTTCTACGAGGCCGAAATAGAACTTGACGACATCGCCCATGCCTTCCCGCCCGGCCACCGCATTGCCGTGTCGATCTCGACCGCCTATTGGCCCGTCGCCTGGCCCTCGCCCGAACTGGCCACCGTCACCTTCGACCTTGCCGGCACCGCGCTGCACCTGCCGCACCGCCCGCCCTCGGACA
>JANLQT010000247.1:0-3450 GCA_031368035.1 Rhodobacterales bacterium
CCTTGTCCTCTTGCATGTCCTTGGAATAGGTCAGTGGCAGGCCCTTCATCACGGTGAACAGGGCCACGGTGGCCCCGAGAATGCGCCCCAGTTTGGCACGCAGAAGTTCTGCCGCGTCAGGGTTTTTCTTCTGCGGCATGATGGAGGAGCCGGTGGTCCACTTGTCCGACAGCCGCACGAAACGGAACTGGGCCGAAGACCAGATCACCAGTTCCTCGGCAAAGCGGGACAGGTGCATGGCGCAGATGGCGGAGGCCGACAGGAACTCCAGCGCGAAGTCGCGGTCGGCGACAGAATCGAGGCTGTTGGCGGTGGGGCGGTCAAAGCCGAGGGCATGGGCGGTCATGTGCCGGTCGATGGGGAAGGAGGTGCCAGCGAGGGCGGCGGCGCCCAGCGGGGATTCGTTCATGCGTTTGCGGGCGTCCTGGAACCGGGAGCGGTCGCGGGACAGCATTTCCACATAGGCCAGCATGTGATGGCCCCAGGTGACGGGCTGCGCGGTTTGCAGATGGGTGAAGCCGGGCATGACCCAAGTGGCCCCGGCCTCGGCCTGAGTGAGGAAGGCTTGCATCAGGGCGGTGATGCCGGCGCATGCGGCGTCGCACTGGTCGCGGACCCAGAGGCGGAAGTCGAGGGCGACCTGGTCGTTGCGGCTGCGGCCGGTGTGCAGGCGCTTGCCGGGTTCGCCGATGATCTCGGTCAGGCGGGATTCCACGTTGAGGTGGATGTCTTCAAGATCGGTGCGGAAGGTGAACTGACCGGCCTCGATCTCTGACAACACCGTGAGCAGGCCTTCCCGGATGGCTTCGGCATCGCTAGTGCTAAGGATGCCGGTGGCGCCCAGCATGGCGGCATGGGCGCGGGAGCCGGCGATGTCTTGCGCGTAGAGCCGCTGGTCGAAGGAAATCGAGGCGTTGATGGCGGACATGATCGCATCCGGGCCAGAGGCAAAGCGCCCGCCCCACATGGCGTTGGCTTGGGTTTTGGATGTGGGTTCGGTCATGGCGGCCTCAAAAGGTGCAAAGATGCGCAAGCTGATCTGGGCGATGATCTATACGGGCTTGCTGCTTGGCGCAAATGGCGCTGTCGCCGATGTCGCGGCGGCCAAAGCGGCGGCGACGGGCGAGATGGCAAAGCTGATCTTCGCCAAGGCGCCCGCGGCGGTGCCCGAGGCGGCGCTGCTGGACGCAAATGGCGGGGCGCAAAGCCTGGCGCCTTATGCGGGCCGCTGGATGGTGCTGAACTTCTGGGCGACCTGGTGCGGGCCGTGCCGCAAGGAAATGCCGACTTTGCAGCATTTGCAGACCCTGATGCCGGATCTGGCCGTGGTGCCGGTGGCAACGGGGCGCAATGCGGTGGAGGGGATCAAGAAATTCTATACAACCGCGCAGGTGACCGGCTTGCCCCTGCTGCGCGATCCCGACGGCACTTTGGCGCACCAGATCGGCGTGCTGGGCCTGCCGGTGACGCTGATCGTCAATCCGGCAGGGCAGGAAGTCGCCCGGCTGATCGGCGGGGCGGAATGGGACAGCCCAGAGGCTCGGGCTGTCCTGACCGCGCTGATGAATTAGGCGCTGAGCAGCCCGATCAGCGCCCGCGCTTCGGGCGGCGGCGCCAACTCGACCCGGCGGTAGTCGCGGGCATCCGCGGTGCGGCTGACCAGGCGCAACTCCCACAAGGTGCGGCGCAGGATCGCCGGGTCGCCAAAGTCGTGCCACTGGGTCAGAAGCGCCGAGATTTCCGGCTCACTGAAGGATTGGCCCCTGGGCAGGCGGCTCCACAGCACCCAAAGGCAAAGGTGCTGCAAACCGGTCTTGGCGGGCCAGGCCACCATGCGCCCGGTCGCATCGAAATACCGGCGCGCCTGGGCGACGCGGGTCATGTCGGGCACGGGTTCGGGGCGAAGGGTCAGCTTGTCGGCCGCCGTGGCCGAAGCGCGGAAGTGCTGGCAATTGCGGAACCCCGCACCCCGCGCCAACATGTTCATCAGGGACATATGGCCAAGCGGGTCTGGCGCCTCGGTCAGTTGCTTGGCCAGATGTCGCGCAAGGGCGGACAGGTCGGGGGCGGAATAGGGCAGGCTGGTGCGGGTCATGTTGTCCTCAAGGGTCCCATGCGCTGCTGTGTTCGCGTGTCACCGACTTGGCGAAGGGCACGGGTCCGAAAAGAGGGGCGTGACCAGAGAAGACGCAGGTTTAGCTGGCGCCAAGCGCCCGGTGACGACTGGGTGAACTGCGGACCCATGGCCCCTTTCTATCCGCCCCCGTCCCCGCTGCCAAAGGTTTTCTAGCGGAGCTTCGCAAGTCTTTGTGTCGGCTGCGGGGCGCTGCCCCTTGCCTCCGGTGCCTCCGGCGGGAGGTATTTGGACCGCGGTGATGTGCTGGTGACTCCGCTCTTCAGCATCACCGCGGGAACAAATACCTCCACGGGGGTTTGGGGGTGTGAAACCCCCAATCTTCCTCATGCAAAGACTTGGCGAAGCCTCCGCTGCTTCACTTGTGGGACACGAGGGCGGCGACGGCGTCATGTGCGTGGCAGGTCACCAGGTGGTCGTTCACAAGGCCGGTGGCTTCCATGAAAGCATAAGTGATGGTCGGGCCGCAAAAGCCGAAGCCGGCTTTCTTCAGCGCCTTGGACATGGCTTCCGAGGCTGGGGTCGCGGTGGGAATCTGCGCCGGGGCGCTGAAGCGGTTTTGCTGCGGGATGCCGTCCACAAATTGCCACAAGAAAGGGGAAAACCCGGTCCGCGCCTCGATCTCCAACCAGGCGCGGGCGTTCTTGATCGTGGCTTCGATCTTGCCGCGATGGCGGATGATGCCGGGGTCGGAAAGCAGCCGCGTGACCTCTGGCTCGCCCCAGGTGGCGATCACGGCGGGGTCGAAACCGGCGAAGGCGACGCGGAAATTCTCGCGTTTGCGCAGGATGGTGATCCAGGACAGGCCCGCCTGAAAACCGTCGAGGATCAGCTTTTCCCACAGCGCGCGGGCGTCCCATTCGGGCACGCCCCATTCGTCGTCGTGGTAGGCGCAATAAAACGGGTCGATGCCGCACCAGGGGCAGCGGTTGGGAATTTCAGCGCACATTGAGACAAATCCAGAGGTTCAGGCCTTGTTTACGAGGAAAGGCGCAGGGTGTCGATCTTGAGGGACCTTGGAGTTGGATATGGCACGCAAGCCCAGGATCGATGCGCAGGCGGGCACGGCAAGCCCGCTGGGGGTGGCGATCTCGCAGAATGATCAGGACACCATGACCATGGTCCGCACCGCGCTGGAGCGGCGGCTGGTCAAACTGGCGTTTCAGCCGGTGGTTCTGGCGCGCGATCCGGGGCGGGTCGCGTTCCACGAAGCGCTGATCCGGCTGATGGACGGCAATGGCCGCATCATTCCCGCGCGCGATTTCATGGGCGCGGTCGAGGCGCAGGAGATGGGGCGCGAGATCGACTGCATCGCG
>JANLQT010000271.1:0-1555 GCA_031368035.1 Rhodobacterales bacterium
GTTCGCGGCTGGATGCGGCCCATCCCACGGCGGGGGTCAACGATCTGCTCAGCGTCATCGCCGTGGTCGTTATCGGCGGGGCCCGCCTGTCGGGCGGTTCAGGCGGGATGATGGGCACATTCATCGGGTTGATGATCATTGGCGTGCTGCGCAACGGCATGGCGCTTTTGAACGTTTCGCCCAATCTGCAACCGGTGGTGATCGGTATTGCCATCATCATCGCCGTGATGCTGGACCGTCGCAGCGCGCAGCGCTGACCCTCCGCCATTCGTGTCAAAAGGAGCGCCACGATGTCGCTTGGCCTAACCATTGCCGATCTGTCGCATCTTGACCGGATCGACGCCGCCATGAAGCGAAACGACCCGCGCGGGCAGTTCGCCGACCTTGGCATGAAAGAGGTCATCATCGCAGAGAATGTCCTTGCGGTCCTTCCCGATGTGGTCGCACGCCACATCGCCGCTGCGGGCAGGCCGGAAAGAGCCGATATCCGCGTGGTGGTCGACCCTGTCACCATTCTGCGGGCCGGCCGCGACCTGAAGGCCGATGTGATCGCGCTTTTGTCACGCAGCCACAACGTCAGCCGAGTCGAGATGGACGATGGCGCCGATGTTCTTCATGCCGACGAGCCTATCCTGGCTCTGGCGGCTGAGCGGGTGAGGGGCGCCGATTGCATCGTCTCGATCGGCGGCGGGACGATCACCGATGTGGCCAAGGTCGCCTCGGTCCGCTCCGGAGTGCCGGTCCATGTGGTGATCCAGACGGCGGCTTCGGTTGATGGGTTTACTGACAATTTCTCGGTCGTCTTGCAAAACGGGGTCAAAAAGACCAGCCTCAGCCGTTGGCCCGATGCGGTTCTTGGCGATGTGCGGACCATTGCTGAAGCGCCCCGCAACATGACGGCCGCCGGAATGGGCGAGATGATGTCGATGTTCTGCGCGCCGGGCGATTGGTATCTGGCCGCGCAGTTGGGGGTTGATGCCTCTTTTACTCCCGTCCTGCTGGAGCTTTTGGCGATCTGCGGAGAGGGGATCGAGGACTGGTCGAGGGGCCTCGCCTCTGGCGATCTGGACAGCGCTGAACACCTGACACGGGCGTTGGCCTTGCGCGGGATCGTGACGGGCACAGGTGGCACCACGGCGACCCTTTCGGGGATGGAACACCTGTTCAGCCACATGCTCGACATGGTGGCGAGCCAAAGCCATACGCCGATGAGCCAGCATGGCGCACAGGTGGGCGTCGGCTCGGTCATCGCCTCGGCCGCCTGGGATGTGTTCTGCGCCCGGATGGAAGAGACGCCAATCACGGCTGCCACGCTGGCCTTCGACCTTGACGAGAAGGTGACCGCTGCCCGTAAAGCCTTTGCTGATCTGGACCCAAGTGGTGCTATCGGGGCGGAATGTGAAACCCGCTACCGCAAGAAGTTGACCGCGCTGCACCAGAACTGGCCCGCTGTCGACGCCTTCTTTGCCGATTGGCCCCGCCACCGGATAGCCCGGAATGCCTTGGTCTTCGACACGCCAAAGATCGTCGAACTCCTGTCCCGTGGCGGGTCGGC